>DAOMFQ010000005.1:0-23181 GCA_035429905.1 Gemmatimonadales bacterium | reverse complement strand
GTCCCGTGACACGCTTCCTGGCCTGGCGCCTCCTGCTGGTGCTCCCGACGCTGTTCGGCGTGCTGGTGGTTGCGTTCCTGCTCCTGCACGTGGCCCCGGGCGACCCGGTCCAGGCGATGGTGGGCGAGCGCGCGGACTCGGCGACGCTCGTGCGGCTCCGCGCCGAGCTGCATCTCGACGAGCCGCTCCCCAAGCGGTTCGTCCTGTACACCGCCGGCATCCTCCGGGGCGATCTGGGCAACAGCTACATCACCGGCCGGTCGATCCTCGGCGAACTGCTGCACCGATTCCCCTACACCCTCCGCCTGGCGCTCGCCGCGATGCTGTTCGCAGTCACGCTCGGGCTCCTGGTCGGGATCTTCGGGGCGTGGCGCCCCGGCAGCTGGTTCGACCGCGTCATGACGCTGGGGGCCTACCTCGGGGTGTCGTTCCCGGTATACTGGGTTGGGCTGCTGCTGATCCTGATCTTCGCGGTCCAGCTGCACTGGCTGCCGCCGAGCGGCTCGGGCGGACTCGCATTCCTGGTGCTCCCGGCGCTGACGCTGGGCATGCGGTCCGTCGCGGTCATCGCGCGGATGACCCGGGCCGCGATGCAGGAGGTCCTGCAGGCCGATTATATCCGCTCGGCCCGCGCCATCGGGCTCGGCGAGGGGCGCGTGGTGCTGCGCCATGGCCTGCGGAACGCGCTGCTCCCGGTCATCACCGTCGTCGGCCTCGACTTCGGCAGCTACTTGACGGGGTCCATCCTGACGGAGACCATCTTCTCGTGGCCCGGCGTCGGGCGCTACGTGCTCACCGCCATCAGCAAGCGCGACCTTCCCGCCGTCCAGGGAAGCATCCTCTTTCTCAGCGTGGTCTTCGTGCTCGTCAACCTCCTCACCGACGTCCTCTATGCCAAAGCCGATCCCAGGGTCTCGTATGACTGACGCCGCGCGGCGCGCCGCAGGCGTCCTCGCGCTGGCCCTGCTCCTCGGGGCCGCACCGGCCAGCGCCCAGGCCCTCCAGAAGCGGATCGACACCCGGCTCGGCGCGCCGCCGATCAATCGCAATCTCTGGGGCGTGGTCCTCCTCGGACCCGACGGCAAACCGCTCTACGGCAGGAACGCCGACCGGATGTTCGTCCCGGCCAGCAACACGAAGCTGGTGGTGGCGGCGGTGGCTGCCGCGCTGTTCCCACCGGACTGGACGGTGAACACCAGCATCTACGCCGATGGCCCCCTCGCGGGTGGCGTCCTCGATGGCGACCTCATCCTCTACGGGCGCGGCGACCCGACGATGGGCGCGCGATGCTACGCGGTCGACACGACGGCGCCCGGTGCCTGCGACACCGATCCCTCCCAACGGCTCCGGGTCCTGGCAGGTGCGCTCCGCGCCCGCGGGGTCACGACCATTACCGGTGATCTGGTGGGCGACGGGAGCTGGTTCGAGGGCGATCTCGTCAATGGCGACTGGGAGATCTACGACCTCAACTGGTGGTACGCCGCGCCCGTGTCGGGCCTCGGCTTCAACGACAACAGCATCGACTTCACGTACGCGCCCGGGCCAGCCGTCGGGGCGCCAGCCACCATCAGCTTCACCCCGGACTTCGGGACTGTCGCGTTCGAGAACCGGACGCGCACCGTCGCAGCGGGCCAGCCAACCACCGTCGACTTCTACCGGGAACCCGGGACCCTGCGCGTCTGGGCCGAGGGCGACGTGGCACTCGACTCCCGCGGCGGCAAGGAGTACTTCGCGCTCCCCGATCCCGACCTCTTCGCGGCGTGGGCGCTGCGGGCGGCGCTGGCCGACAGCGGGATTGCCGTGCTCGGTGCCACGCGCTCGACAACGGATTCCATGATGTACCGCGCCGCCCGCGAACGGGGCGCCCTCGCGGAGGTGGCCTCACGCCCGCTGAAGGACTGGATCTTCCCGGTGCTGAACACCAGCCAAAACTGGTACGCCGAGATGCTGCTCAAGCAGCTCGGCCGCCAATTTGGCGACGGCGGTTCCTGGCGGGGCGGGCTCGCGGTGGAACGCCGCTTCCTGATCGACTCGATGCGGGTCGATTCGCTGCAATTCGCACTGCGGGACGGCTCCGGACTGTCGAGCAGCAATCTCATGTCGCCGCAAGCCTTCGCCACGCTCCTCGCCTGGATGCGGCGCCATCCGCACTTCGAGACCTTCGCGGCGGGCCTGCCGCTGTCCGGCCAGCGGGGGTCACTCAAGACGCGATTCGTCGGCACGCCCCTGGAAGGGAAGGTGCGCGCCAAGACCGGGAGCATCAGCCGTGTCAACACGCTCTCGGGCTATATCGAGCTGCCCGGCCGCACGCTCACCTTCTCGGTGGAGGCCAATAATCACACGCTGGGCAGCCGGGTGATGATCGCGCAGATCGACAGCCTGGTGCTCCAGATGGGGACGAAGTAGCGTGGCGGCCGAGCCGCTCCGCGTCGCCGTGGTGGGCGCCGGCCCCGCCGGGTTCTACGCCGCCGATCACCTCCTGAAGCAGGACCGGCCCGTCTCGGTGGACCTCTTCGACCGGCTGCCCACGCCGTTCGGGCTGGTGCGGGGGGGCGTCGCCCCCGACCACCCCAAGATCAAGTCCGTCACCCGCATCTACGACAAGGTGGCGGCGCACCCCGCCTTCCGGTTTTTCGGCAACGTGACGGCCGGGAAGGACCTCACCCCCGCGGAACTCGCCCGGCATTACCACGCGATCGTCTGGGCGGTCGGCGCCGAAGCGGACCGGGCGCTCGACATTCCCGGCGAGTCACTGCCCGGAAGCCACACCGCCACGGAGTTCGTCGGCTGGTACAACGGACATCCGGACTACCAGGACCGGAGGTTCGACCTGAGCCAGGAGGCGGCCGCAGTGGTCGGCGTCGGCAACGTGGCCATGGACGTGACACGCATCCTGGCGAGCGACCCGGAGGAACTGGCCGCCACCGACATCACGGCTTCGGCGCTGGCGGCGCTCCGCGCAAGCCGGGTACGGACCATCTATCTCCTCGGGCGCCGCGGACCCGCGCAGGCGGCGTTCACCAACCCCGAACTCAAGGAGTTCGGCGAGCTCGCCGAGGCGGACGTGATCGTGCGCCCCGAGGACCTCGAACTCGATCCGGCGACTCGCGCCTCGCTGGAGGCAACCCCCGACCGCGAGGCGGAGAAGAACCTCAAGACGCTCCAGGCGCTCGCGGAGCGCGGTGTCCTGGGGAGGCCCCGGCGCATCGTGCTCATGTTCCGGACCTCACCCGTCCGGATCGAAGGCGACGGCCGGGTCGAGTGGCTGGTCGTCGGCAGCAACCGGCTGGAGGCCGGCGCGCGCGGCGTGCAGGCGGTGCCAACCGGTGAGGAGGCGACGCTGCCCGTGGGGCTGGTCTTCCGCTCGGTGGGGTACCGGGCGCTGCCCGTGGCCGGGCTCCCGTTCGACGCACGACGCGCCGTCATTCCGAACGACCGGGGACGCGTGCTGGCGGCAGAGGGAGGGCCGGCGGTGCCCGGGTGTTACGTGGCGGGGTGGATCAAGCGGGGCCCGAGCGGGGTCATCGGCACCAACAAGCCGGACGCCGTGGAGACCGTCACCTGCCTCCTCGAAGACGCCGATCTCGGCGTGCTGCCCGACGCGGCGGAACCTTCGCCCGACGCGATCGAGGCGCTGCTGCGCGACCGGGGCATCGAGGCCGTCACCTGGCGCGACTGGCAGGCGCTGGATGTGCACGAGGCGAACGCCGGAGGCCCCAGGAAGGCGCCCCGGGAAAAAGTCACCGACGTCGGCGAGATGCTGGCCATCATTCGGCGCGCGAGGCAGGCCCCATGAAGATCTACACGCGAACCGGCGACGAGGGCGACACCGGGCTGTTCGGCGGCGGGCGGGTGCCGAAGGACCACCCCCGCGTGGCGGCCTACGGCGACGTCGACGAGCTCAACGCCGTGCTCGGCGTGGCGCGCGCCACCGCACCAGGGGCGGATTCCGACGCCCTGCTCGAGCAGGTGCAGAGAGACCTCTTCAGCATCGGCGGCTACCTCGCCACGCCGGACCCCTCGCGGGTGGCTGCCGCGCTTGCCAAGGCCGAGCTGCCGGCTACCCGGATCGAGGAATTCGAACGGGCCATCGATGCCGCCGACGCCGAGCTCCCGCCGCTCAAGGCCTTCGTCCTGCCAGCGGGCACCCCGCACGCCGCCGCCCTGCACCACGCGCGCACCGTCTGCCGGCGGGCCGAGCGGAGCGTGGTCCACCTGGCCCACGAGAGCGAAGTGCCCGGGCTGTTCATCATCTACCTCAACCGGCTCTCGGACCTGCTCTTCACGCTCGCCCGTCTGACCAACCATCGGTCGGGCGTGGCCGACGACACCTGGTAGTCGTGCCCGACTTCCGCATCACCCACGCCCTCGGCAGCTACGCCGTGCGCGTCCAGCCGGGCGCGCTGGACGAGCTCCCCGCCCTCGTCTCGCGACTGTGGCCGACTCGCCGGGTGGCCGTCATCACCGACGACACCGTGGGCGCATTGCTCGCCGACCGGCTGGCCGCAGGGCCGTGGGCGCTCGTCCTCTCGGTGCCCGCGGGCGAGTCATCGAAGACGCGCGCCCGCTGGGAGGCGCTCACCGACGCGCTCTTCGCCGCAGGCTTCTCGCGCGATTCGGCCATCGTGGCGCTGGGCGGGGGGATGGTCGGCGACCTGGCCGGCTTCGTGGCCGCTACCTACGCCCGGGGCATCCCGTTCCTGCACGTCCCCACCACGCTCCTCGCCATGGTGGATTCCTCCTTGGGCGGCAAGACCGGCGTGGATACCGCGCACGGCAAGAACCTGGTGGGAGCGTTCCATCCGCCCGCCGCCGTCCTGGCCGACCCGCTCGTACTGCGTTCGCTCCCGCCGCAGCACCTTCGGGGGGGCCTGGCCGAGATGGCGAAGCACGGGTTGATCGCGGACGCCGCCTATTGGCACGAGCTGGGGCAGTCGGCCGCGGAGCTCAAGGCGCGCGAGCCAGTGGTGCTGACCCGCTTCATCGCCAGGAGCGTGGAGATCAAGGCCGCGGTGGTCATGGAGGACGAGCGGGAGGGCGGCCGCCGCGCCGTCCTGAACGCGGGGCACACTGTGGCGCACGCCGTGGAGCACGCCTCGGGATTCGGCGTACCGCACGGCGACGCCGTGGCGATGGGACTCGTGGTCGAGGCCCACCTGGCCGAGTCGGTGGGCGTCGCGGTGCCGGGACTCGCGGCTGAAATCACGGCCGGACTCCGTCGACTCTCCCTGCCCACTCGACTCTCCCTCGAGCTCGACGCGAACCAGCTGCTCGAGGCCATGCGGCTCGACAAGAAACGCGCGGGCACCGAGCTCCGCTTCGCCTTGCCGCGTGATCTTGGCGTCATGGCGCGGGACGACGAACGCTGGACCATCGCGGTGCGCGACCCTTCCGCAATTGTGCACGCGCTCCGCAGCGCCGGCGCCGCCTGAATCCACACTCATCCACATTCGTCGGTTTTCGTGTTGATCGTCAAGCTATTGTCATGTAATAGCTTGCGATGACTTTTCCACTTCGCGAACTTGGCGTCCGAGACACCAGAGTGGAGGAAATCCGCAACTCATTTCAGCTGTTGTTTTTGTGATGTGGAAAGAAATTTTCGCTTGACCAGTTTCTAGGCGTGTCCTATATTCGCACACTCGACGGCACGCCTCCCGCCGTTCGCTCCGCCAACATGACCAATGTGCTCGTTCGCGCCACGACCCACGGGGATCGCCATGGCTCACGGTAGTGCCACCAAGGCAAAGGCCCTCTTCCGCGCTGTTCCGACCGGGGCCTTCGATCAGTACCTCCACGACATCCAGAAGCTCCCGATGATCTCCGACCCCGCGGAGGAGAAGCGACTGGCCAGGCTGGCGCAGGCCGGCGACGAAAAGGCCGCCGAGCGACTCGTCACCGCCAACCTCCGGTTCGTGATCTCCTACGTGAAGAAGTACCAGGGACACGGGCTGGACCTCTCCGAGCTGGTGGCCATCGGCAACGAGGGACTGCTGAAGGCGGTCCGCAAGTTCGATCCCGATCATGGCGTGAAGTTCATTTCGTATGCCGTCTGGTGGGTGCGCCAGGCCGTCCTCAAGGCGCTCGCCGAGCAGACCCGCAGCGTCCGCATCCCGCTGAACCAGAATTCGGCCCTGATCAAGATGTCGCGCGCCGAGAGCTTCCTGGCCCAGGAAATGGGGCGGGAGCCGACCGACCGCGAGGTGGCCACCGCGCTCAACGACTCGGTCGAGAACGTGCGGCTGGCCCGCCGGATGAGTTCGGGGGAATTGTCGCTCGATGCGCCGGTCGAGCGGAGCGACCGGGGCTCCAGCACCTTCGGGGAGCGGTTCCCGGGCACCGGCGGCTCCGACATCGAGGAGCAGACCGACGCGCGGCTCACCCGGGAGTTCATCGACCGGCTCTTCGACCAGTATCTCACCCCCCGCGAACGCAAGATCCTCTACCTCTATTACGGCCTCGAAGAGGGCTCCGACGCCCTCACCCTCGAGCGCATCGGCGAGTTGCTCGGCGTCACCCGTGAACGGATCCGCCAGATCCGCGAGCGCGCCTTCGAGAAGCTGCGCCAGGCCCCCGACGTGAAGGGCCTCAACGGGATGTGGGGCGCGGCCTAGCCCGCCTTCTGGCATTGCGAGGAGGCCCCGCGGGGGCCGCACCCCGCTAGATTCCGGCATGCCCTCCCGGCTCCCGCTCTTCCCGCTCGACGTGGTGCTCTTTCCGGGAACCCCGCTCCCGCTCCACATCTTCGAGCCCCGCTACCGCACCATGCTGGCCGACTGCCTCAAGGCCGACGAGCGATTCGGCTTGCTGCCGCCCGACCGGGACGGCAGTCCGCCGCGTGCCGGGACGGTCGGCTGCGTGGCCCGGGTGCGCGCCGCGCACCAGCTCCCCGACGGCCGCTCGAACATCGTCGTCGTGGGCGAGCGCCGATTCCTCCTTCGCCAGTCCCTCGCCGGTGAGACCCCGTACCTCATCGGCCTGGTCGACACGTTCGACGACCTCGCCGGGCCGGACGTGCCCGTCGAATCGCTCGCCGCGCTCCGGGAAGTGGCCTCCACCTACCTCGGCGCCATGGAGGCGCTCGGCGGCGGGGGCGAGCACACCCCCTGGGCCGACGACGCGGAGGCGCTCACCTTCCAGGTGGCGGCGGCGGTGGACTTCGAGTTCGAGGTCAAGCGGCGGCTCCTGGAAATGCGGACCGCCTCCGAACGGGTGGCGCTCCTCCTGGACCTGCTGCCGCCGCTCGCCAGCGAGGCGGCCAGCCGGGCCCGGGTACACGCCCGCGCCCGCAGCAACGGAAAGGGCGGCCCCCACCCCGACATCGCCGTCGCCACGTGAGCCAGGCGCTCGCGGCCGAACTCGGGCGGATCGTGGGACCGCGCTGGGTCCGCACCAGACCCTCCGAGCTCACCGCGTACGAAGCCGACGGCCTCCCTGCCCACGCCTCACGCCCCGCCCTCGCCGTGCTCCCCGGCACCCGCACCGAACTCATCGCCGTCATCCGCCTGCTGCACGTGGCCGCCGTGCCCTTCGTGGCCCGCGGGGCCGGTACCGGCCTGTCGGGCGGGGCCCTGGCGGCGCCCGACGCCGTGCTGGTCGTCCTGACCCGGCTCAACCGGATTCTCCACCTCGACCCGGCGCGCCGTCGTGCCGTGGTCGAGCCCGGCGTCGTGAACGCGCGGCTCTCCGATGCTGCCCTACCCCACGGGCTCTACTACGCCCCGGATCCCTCGAGCCAGAGCGCCTGCACCCTGGGCGGCAACGTCGCGGAAAACGCCGGCGGGCCGCACTGCCTGAAGTACGGGGTCACCACCAACCATGTAGTCGCGCTGGAGGTGCTGCTGCCCGACGGACAGGTGGTCCGCCTCGGGTCGCGAAGCGGCGAGAGCTGGGGGCCGGACCTGGTCGGGCTCTTCGTGGGCAGCGAGGGCATGTTCGGCATCGCCACCGAAATCACACTACGGCTCGAGCCGCTCCCCGCCTCCGTGCGCACCCTGCTCGCCGCCTTCCCGTCCATCCGCGCCGCCAGCGAAGCGGTGAGCGGCATCATCGCCGCCGGCATCGTGCCCGCCGCGATGGAGATGATGGACCAGGCCTGCGTGCGGGCGGTAGAGGCGTCCATCTATGCGGCGGGCTACCCCGCCGATGCCGCGGCCGTGCTTCTCGTGGAGGTCGATGGCGCTCCCGGGGCCGTCCAGGCCGAGGCGGACCAGGTCGAGGCGCTGCTCCTCCGGCACCGCGCCACCGAAGTCCGGCGTGCCGATACGCCCGCGGAGCGCGTCCGCCTCTGGCAGGGACGAAAGAAGGCCTTCGGGGCCATGGGCCGGATCGCGCCCGACCTTGCGGTGCAGGACGCGGTGGTCCCGCGCAGCGCCCTGCCCGACATCCTCGACCAGGTGGCGGCCATCGCCGCACGGTACGACCTGCGGGTGGCCAACGTCTTCCACGCCGGCGACGGCAATCTCCATCCGAACATCAGCTTCGACGGCCGGGACCCCGCCATCGTGGCCCGCGTGCGCGCGGCGAACCACGACATCATGCACGCCTGCCTCGCAGTGGGCGGGAGCATCACCGGTGAGCACGGCGTCGGCAGCGACAAGCTGGAGTACATGCCGGACGCGTTCGACGCCGAGACCCTGGGGGCCATGCGCGCGGTCCGGCGCGTGTTCGATCCGTCCTCCCGAGCCAACCCCGGCAAGGTGCTCCCGAACCACGCCTGCCGGGAATGGCGCCGCGGGGCGGTGGCATGAATCCGGGCGTCCTCGACCGGCTGCGCGCCCTCCTCGGCACCGCCGCCGTGAGCCGCGATCCCGACGGAGTGCCGCGTGCGGTGCCCGACTCGGTGGACGCGCTGGCGGCCACGCTGCGGCTCGTGGACGAGGCCGGGTGGCGGGTTCGCCTCGAGGGGCACGGCAGCTGGGTGCCGCCCGATGCCAGGGCCGACCTGGCGCTCACCACCCGCGGACTCGACCGGATCGTCGCGGTGCATCCCGCCGACCTGGTGGCCACCGTCGAGGGCGGCGTGCCGATGGACGCGCTGCAGCGGCGCCTCGCCGTCGACGGGATGTGGCTCCCGCTCGACCCGCCGGGGCGCCCGGAGCGGACTATCGGATCGGTCGTCGCCACCGCCACCGCTGGCGCGCTCCGCGCCGGATTCGGGCCGGTGCGCGACCATGTCCTCGGTTGCACCGCCGTGACCGGCGACGGCCGGGTCATTCGCCCGGGCGGCACCGTCGTCAAGAACGTGGCGGGGTACGACCTGACCAAGCTCCAGGTAGGCGGCTTCGGCGCCTTCGGCGTCCTCACCACGCTCCACCTCCGGCTCCGCGCCCGGCCCGCCGCAGACATCACGCTCCTCGCGCGCGCGCCGCGCGACCACCTGACCAGCGCGGCCCGCGACCTCGCGGACGCCGGCGCCTCGTTCTCCGCACTCGAACTCTTCTCGCCGACGGTGGCAGCCGACGCCGACTGGATGCTCGCGGCGCGCTGCACCGGCTCGGCGGCCGGCGTGGCCGGCGACCGGGCCCAGCTGCTGGACACGACCGGGCTCGCGTGGACCGAACTGGACCGCGATCGTGCCCACGCCTTCTGGCACCTGGTGACCCACGCCGGCAGCGGGGCGGCGGTAACCCTCCGGCTCGGGGTGCTCGCCCCCGGACTCGACGAGTTGCTCGACCTGGTGGGGCAGCAGCTCGATGAGGGCCTCATCTGGGCCGGCGCCTCGCACGGCGGCCTGCGCTGGGCGGGCGATGCGTCGCCCGACCAGCTTCGGACCCTGCGCAACCTGGCCGCGGCGCGCGAGGTCCCGCTGACCCTCGAGCGCGCCCCGTGGGCCACACGGCAGGCGGTGGGGCACTTCGGCGCGTATCGTGAGGGCGTGGGACCGCTCGTGGCCCAGCTCCGCGAGGTGTTCGATCCGTCCGGGCGGCTCGTCGTCGCGATGGACGGGGTGGATTCGTGAGCGGGGAGACCGCGGCGAGCATTCTCGATCCGCTCGCGCCCTGTGTGCACTGCGGGTTCTGCCTTCCGGCCTGCCCCACCTACCTCGCCACCGGGGACGAAAACGACAGCCCGCGAGGCCGCATCGTCCTGATGCGCGCGCTCGCCTCGGGCACGATTGCCCCCACCGACACCGCGCTGGGCAATCACCTCGACCGCTGCCTCGGGTGCCGGGGTTGCGAGCCGGTCTGCCCGTCCGGTGTCTCCTATGGGGAAGGCCTGGTGGCGGCCCGACAACGGCTGGTGGCCGCGCGCACCCTTCCCCTCCCCGCCCGGATCATCCTCGGCATCTTCTCCACGCCCCTGCTCTGGCGCCCCTTGCTCACCGCGGCGCGGTGGCTTCGGGCCACCGGAATTCCCCGCGCATTGGCCGGGTCGGGCCGGATTTCGTTCTCATTCGGGATGCTGGCGGCCACCGAACCACCCTCCCTCCTCGCTCCCCCGCTGCCCCGCCGCGATGGTGCCCCCTCCTCCGCTCCGACGGTCGCCCTCTTCACCGGCTGCGTCATGGACACGGTGTTCGGGCACGTGCATGCGGCCGCGCGGCGCACGCTCGAGGCCAACGGGTATCGCGTCGTGGAAGTCCGCGGCCAGGGCTGCTGCGGCGCGCTCCACGAGCACGCCGGCGATCGTGAGGGTGCCGTCGCGCTGGCCCGACGCAACGTCGCGGCCTTTCTCGGGGCGGCCGATTTCATCGCCGTGGACAGCGCGGGGTGCGGCGCGCTCCTCAAGGAGTACGCCCACCTGCTGGGCGGCACCGACGCGGCGGAGTTCGGGTCCCGCGTGCGCGACGTGACCGAGCTGCTCGCCGAGCGAGGGCCCCGCGCGGCCGGCCCGCTGGACCTCGACGTGGCGTACGACGCGCCGTGCCACCTGCAGCATGCCCAGCGCGTGCACGCGGCGCCGCTTGCGGTGCTCCGGGCGGTCAAGGGAATTCGGCTCCGCGAACTGCCGGGCTCGGACCGGTGTTGCGGCAGCGCGGGCATCTACTCGATGCTCGAGCCCGCCCTCTCGCGCGACGTACTCGCTGCGAAAATCGAGTCCATCCGGGGTGCTGAGCCCGCGGCCGAGGTGGTCGCGACCGGCAACCCCGGATGCCTCATGCAGATCGGCGCGGGGCTCCTGGCCGCGGGTCACCCGGCCCGGGCGGCCCACCCGATCGAACTGCTGGACGAAGCCTACCGGATCGGGGGGGTCTACGGCCCGCTCGAGCCGGCGCAGCGCTAGCTTTCGTCCATGCTGCCCATCACCCTCCCGGACTTCGAGCAACTGCACCGGCTTCGGGGCGGCGCGGTCGTCGCGCCGGCCCCGGCCGCGCTGTTCCGCGTGGCGGGGCCTGGCGCGCTCTCCTGTCTCCAGGGACTCTGGACCAACGACCTGATGGAGCCTGGCGACGGCTCGATCACCTACGGTGCGCTCCTCACCGCCAAGGGGATGATCATTGCCGACGGCTGGGCCCTCCGGGCCGGCGACGCGGTGACGCTGCTGCTCCCCTCCGCAGCCCGCGAGGCCGTGCTCCAGATTCTCCGCCGATCACTCCCGCCCCGCCTCGCAACCGCCACGGACCTCACAGACACGATGCGAGTGATGCTGCTCCTCGGCGACCGGGCGGGAGAGCGATGGCCGGTGGTGCCCCTCGGCCGGTTGCCCGACCCCGGCACGCTCACCACGGGCACAGCTCCCGAGGGAGAGTTTGTCCTGGCGGCGCCGACCTCCGGGCCCTTCACCGCGGTCCTGCTCGGTTCGCCAGACGGCATGGGTGGCGTGGCCAGGTTGCTCAAGGCGGCCGGAATGGCGCCCGGCGGCGAGGACGATCGCGAAGCCGCCAGAATCCTGGCGGGCTGGCCGGCCCTCGGCGCCGAGATCGACGAGCGCACGCTGCCGCAGGAGGTGCGGTTCGACGAGCACGCGGGGGTGTCGTACACCAAGGGCTGCTACACCGGGCAGGAGACTGTCGCCCGACTCCACTTCCGAGGGCACGCGAACCGGCTCCTGCGCGGACTCCGGTGGAAGCCGGGCCCTCTCGAGGGAGATGTCGTGCTGGCCGGTCAGAAGCAGGTGGGACGGGTGAGCTCGCTGCTGACCCTGCCGGACCGCATCCTCGGTCTCGCCGTGCTTCGCCGGGAGCTTCAGCCCGGCAACCGGGTGACGGCGGGCGGCGCAGTGGCCACCGTCACCGAGTTGCCCTTCGGGCCGGCGGACATCGAGGGATGAGGATCCTCGTCACAGGAGGCACCGGACTCGTGGGGGGTCCGGTGGTCCGGTTGCTGCGCAGTCGGGGCGACGAGGTGGACGTCGTGGTGCGCGACGACGTGGGGGCGGCGCGCATGCGCGCGCTCGGCGCCTCGCCGGTGTTCGGCAGTGTCGAGGATCCGCGCCTCTGGGAGGCCGTCGATCGTGCCGAAGGCATCATCCACGTCGCCGCCCTCGTGGCGTCCCGCACCCCATGGCAAACCTTCTTCCAGGTGAACGTCGAGGGCACACGTCTCGCCGCAGCGACCGCCCGGCGACTCGGCACACGGTTGGTCCACATCTCCTCGGTGGCGGTCTACGGCCGGCAGGCCTACGACGACCCCTCCGGCAGCCGGCGGGAGGGCTCTGCGTTCGGGCCGCTCGAAGAACACGACTTCTACGCCCGGAGCAAGCGGCTCGCCGAGGAAGCGGTGCGCGCCGAAGTGGCACTCGGCCTCGAAGCCGTGATTCTCCGGCCGTGCGTGGTGTACGGAGAGGGCGACCGGCTGTTCTTGCCGCGGATGGCGGCGGTGGCCCGCCGCGGCTGGCTGCCCCGGGTCGGGCCGGGCGACTTGCCCATGGCGGTGGTCCACGCCGAGAGTGTCGCCGATGCCGCGCTCCGCGCCCTCGACACCCCGCGCGCGGCGAGCCGGATCTATAACGTCACGAACGACGGCGACATCACGCCGCGGGAGTTCGTCGCGGCCCTGGCGGAGGGAGTCGGACGCCGGGTGCGGACGTTTCCCGTTCCCGAAGGCGCGGCCCTCGCCGCGGCGCACGTGGTGCAGGCCGCGCTTCGCACGATGGGACCGGGGCTCTACCCCGGCACCATCACCGGCGCCGTACGGTTCTGGCGGGGCGGCAATCCATACACCTCGGAGCGCGCGCAGGAAGAGCTGGGCTGGAAGCCCGCCGTGGCGCATCGGCCGGTGATCGCGTCGCTGGTGCGCAAGTCGTCCGGCCCAGCGTAACCCGGCCGTCCGCGCTGGAAATGAACGAGGCCCCACGGCATGCCGTGGGGCCTCGATGCTGCCGGAATCCCGACCAGCCTTACATCGTCTTGGCGGTATCCCGGGCCATGGTGGAATCGGCGGCCGGCGCCATGCTGTCCGTCTTGGCGGTGGTGTCGGCGACCGGAGCCGCGACGACGCTGTCGGCGGCCGGGGTGGCAGGAGCCGGCTTCTCGCCGGCGCAGGCCGCGAGGGTGACCAGGGCGGCCACGGCGAAGAACTTCTTCATCGGTGTCTCTCTTTCAAGGGTCGAATTCGGGGGTCCAGCCGCCGTGGCATGAGCAACGCGGCAACAAGGGCGCGGGCAAGATACGGTAAGTGCCGTGTGTGTCAAGGGTTGTGGTCCCCCTGCGCCGACGGGGCCCACCCCAGCCGGACCGCCCGGTCCACGATCACGTCCCCGGCCCCGTCGTATCCGAGCAACCCGGTATTCAGCACGAGGTGAAAGTGTGTCGGGTCCGCCCAGTCCCGGTCGTAGTACTCCCGGTGATACCGCTGCCGGTGAGCATCCGTCTCCTCCATCAGCTTTTCCGCCTCGGCCGGCCCCAACGATTGGCGGGCCATGACGGCCCGAATCCGGTCAGCCTTCGGGGCCACCACGCGCACGTGGAGAGCCGCCTCCTTGCGCCCGAGCACGGCAGGCGCCGCCCGTCCCACCAGCACCACGCGCCCCTCGGACGCGAGGTCCGCCACCACACTCTCCGTGACCCGAACCAGGGCCGCCTCCTCGAGTTCGGCGGGCGGTGATGCGGCCGCAGGCGAAAAGAGCTCCGGAGCGGCGCGTGAGAGCGCTCGCAGCAGCCACTCCCTGAACCCCGGTGCCCGTTCGTCCCGCAGGGCCACGGTGGATTCGGGGAGGCCGGCGCGGACCGCCACGCGGGCAACGAAGTCGTTGTCCACCAGCCTCCAGCCGAGGGCCCGCGCGGCGTGCGCCGCCACCAGCGAACCGCCGGCACCGAACTCCCGCGAGACCGTGATGAGCATCGTCGTACCGCCCGGGATAGAGTGGGCTACGTCGGCGCCGGGAACAGCTGCGCCCGCGCGCTGCGCCAGGCGAACGCGGCGGCCAGGACGCAGATGCTGCCGCCGATGGCCAATGAGGTTCGCACGCCGAGGTGTTCCGAGACAAAGCCGGCCTGCAGGGCCCCGAAGGGCGCCATGCCGACCACCATGAACGAGTAGAACCCCATGACTCGGCCGCGGAGATGGTCCGGCGCCTTGGTCTGCAGGAGGGTGTTCGTCAGGATGCCCGTCAGCGCCCAGGTGCACCCCGCAAACGTGAGGAGCACCAGCGCCGGCGCGAACCGGCTGGCCAGGCTGGTCGCGAGCAGCACGCCGCCGAACAGCGCCGCGAAGGCGAACACCCGTCCCTCCCGCTGGACCCGGTGGCCCATCGCCGCCACGAAGAGCGCCGCCGCTGCGGCCCCTACCCCGACACCTGACATCAGGGCGCCGTAGCCGGTGGCCCCCGCCCCAAGCACCTCCGAGGCGTACACCGGCAGCATCGGCGCGAACGAGAAGCCGAACACGCTGAAGGTGATCGTCAGCAGCGTCAGGAGCCGCGGCTCGGGTGTGTCGAGGATGTAGCGCCACCCGTCGCGGAAGCTCGACCGCCCGGCCAGTCCCGTCATGGCCCCCGCGAACGGGGGCCGCATGATCGCCAGCATCCAGAGCACGCCGAGGTAGCTGGCCGCGTTGATGAAGAAGCAGGCCGCCGTCCCGATCGCGGCGATCAGGAGCCCGGCGATCGCCGGCCCGATGACGCGGGTGACGTTGAACACGGAAGAATTGAGCGCGATGGCCGTCATGAGGTCCTCGCGGCCGGTCATCTCGCCGAGAAAGGCCTGGCGGGCGGGTATCTCGAATGCGCTGAACAGCCCCTGCGCCGCCGCGAGCACCATTACCCAGCCCACGGTGACGCGGCCGGTGGCGGTGAGCACCGCGAGCGCCAGCGCCTCGAGCAGCATCAGGCTCTGCAGCACGAGCAGGAACCGGCGCTTGTTGACCCGGTCCGCCACCACACCGCCGTACAGCGTGAAGAGCAGGACGGGGAGCGTGCTGATGGTGGTGACGAGCCCGACCTGGAAGGCGGAGTGCGTGAGCTGGAGCACCAGCCAGCCCTGGGCGACGGTCTGCATCCAGGTGCCGCACAGGGAGACGAACTGCCCGCCGAGGAAGAGCCGGAAATTCCGGTGGCGGAGTGCGCCGAACCCCACCGCTACTTGACCACCTGCTTGACGAGCCGCCCGGCGGGAAGCGCCTCGCCGGTCGACACGCCGTTGAGGAGGGCAACCTGGTCCACCGGGACGACGGAAGGGTAGGTCGTGTTGAACGTGGTGAGGGACATCGCCTTCGGCAGCTTGACGAGGTGGATCCTGGCCGGTTTGACGTTGAGCCGCGCCGGGTCGGTCAGCGGCTTGAAGCTGCGGATCCAGGCCAGCATGGCGGCATCGTACGCGGCGGCCTGCGCCGCGACCGCGAGCGTCATCAGCCGGTAGTTGCGCCCGCCGTACGTGATGAACGCGACATACCCTTCCGCCGCGCCCTGCTCAAGCTGGGCACGGAAGTGCCCCGACGCCGTCGGGAGGCCATTGACCGGCGCGCGCGAGGTCGACACCGCCGTCACCCCCTGCTGGGTGAGGAAGGTGTCGAGCTGCGCCGCAATCGGCGCCGTGCCCGCGAGCTCGAGCTGGAGGAGCCCGTCCTGCTTCTCGGCGAGGCCGGTCACGGCCGAAAAGCCGTTGTTGGTGCGCCAGCCGGCGGGGAAGACGACCTGGAACTTCAGTTCGGGATGGTAGAACGCCTGGCCGTCGAAATACCCCTGCCTCGGATCGTCACCGTACACCATCCCCTCGAGCTGGCGGAGGTACTGCTCGCGGTCCCAGGTCAGGGTGGAGTAGTTCACCTTTGCGCTGTCGAGCATCTGCTCGGTGTGGGCCAGCCGGTTCTCGGGGAACGGGTGGGTCGTGGCCCATGTGGGGAGGCGCTCCTGCCCGCTCGCCGCTTCGACCCCCTGCAGCATGGAGAAGAGGTCGAGCATGGCGTGGGGATCGTAGCCGGCGCGCAACGAGTACCGGAAGCCCAGCATGTCGGCCTGGGTCTCGTCGTCGCGGGTGTACTTGAGGAAGAGGAGCTGCAGCCCCGTGGAAAGCACCCCCATGTACTGGGCCATGTCCGGGCGCAGGACGGTGCCGAGGCCCAGCCCCAGCTGGGCGAGCTGGGCGCGGCTCATCTGGGTGGCGGAATGGCGGGCTGTCACATGGCCGATCTCATGGCCCAGCACGCCGGCCAGCTCCGCCTCGGAGTTCATGTGGGTCAGGATGCCGCGGGTCACGAAGATGAACCCGCCGGGGAGCGCGAAGGCGTTCACCGCCGGGTCGTCCACCACCGTGAACGCCCAGGGGAGCTGCGGGCGCTCCGACCTGGCGGCCAGTTGGAGTCCAAGCGTGGACACGTAGGACTGCCACGTCGAATCCTGGTACGGCCCGATCTGCGCCTTCGTCTGCTGGGCCGCCTGCATGCCCATCGCGATTTCCTGGCTCTCCGACACCAGGTTGAGTTCCTTCTGGCCGGTCGCGGGGTTGGTCGAACACCCCGCAACCGTGGCCAGGGCCAGCGCCCCCAGCCACGGGAGCCCGGCCCCATTCAGCGCGCGATCGCCGCGCGCCGTGGTGCCCATCAGCTCCCCGTCATTTCGTCGGCCAGGGCCCCGGCGCCGTACACCTTCCGCAGCGCCTCGATGATGGCCCGGCTGTCCACCCAGACCGAGCGCGCCACCCGTTCCGTGAAGAGGAACCGGTTGGGAAGCGACTCGATGTTGCCGTCGAAGATAAGCCCGACGACTTCCGCGTTCGCGTTGATGACCGGGCTCCCCGAGTTGCCGCCGATGATGTCCGGCGTGCCCGCCGCGTTGAACGGCGTGGCGAGGTCGATCGAGCTCCTGGCCGCCTTCCACTTGGCCGTCAGGTCGAACGGCGCAGCGCCGGCGAAGCCATCCGTGCGGTCATAGAGGCCGTAGAAGGTCGTGAAGGGTTGCGCGACCGTGCCGTTGTAGGGGTACCGCAGGATCTCGCCGTCGCTGATCCGCAAGCTGAACGTGGCATCGGGCGCCACGCTGTTGCCGTAGACGGCCAGGAGCGCCCGCGCCACGAGCTCGTCCTGCGAGGCCTCGCGGTCGGCCAGGGCGGTCCACTGCGTGGTCACGGCGCGCTCGAGGGGATCGATCACCTTCGCCAGGGCGATGAAGGGATCGGTGGAGGCCGCGACCGCCGGGGCGCCTCCCTTGATCAGCGCCTCGCGCGCCGCCGCCGTCCCGATGGTCGAGCCGCGCACCATCGCGGCGGCCGCCTCGGCCGGCGTCCGGCCCTTGAGCGCCGCGGCGAGCACCGGATCCGACGCCGGCAGCGCCGCCTGCATGGCCTCGAACCACTGCGTCAGCAGGAGCCGCTCCTGCAGCGTGTCGATCGGCGTGGTGGACGACAGCGCGCGCTCGCGGCCCGCCTTGCGCGAGTCCTGGTAGGCCGGCAGGCGCGCCGAATCGGGCTTCGCCATCTCCGTCGGGGTCCGGACAATGAGCCCGGCCAGCTGCAGCGACCGCGTGCCGTACGCGTTGTAGGTGTAGAAGTACCGCTTGGTGAACAGCTGCCGCATGGAGGTCCGGGCCTGCTCGATGCCCTTCCACGGGTCGCCGTAGGTCTTCTTGTACGCGGCGTTGGTGCTCACCGAGCGGCGGAAGTTCGCCTCCCAGGTCCGCTTCTGGTTCATCAGCGCGGGGTCGAGCAGCCCGGACTGATAGCCGGTCACCGCCTTCTGGGAGTTCTCGAGCCCGAAGATGGTGTTCCGGTTCGCCATGGCGCGGGCGCTGTCCGCAGCCGAGAGCTGCTTGTACACCGCGATCTGCCGCTTGTAACCGTCGAGCGTGGCCGGATAGGTCAGGTCACGGAGGAATTCGAGCTGGGACATCGTGTTGAGCCGCCCCGTCGACCCGGGGTTGCCGATCACGAACACGAGGTCCTTTTCCTTCGCGCCCGTCTTGGCCCACCGGAAGTACTCCGTCCTGGCCGGCTTGCCATCCACGTACGCCCGGACCATCGACATGTCGAGGTCGAAGCGCGGGTACGTGAAGTTGTCCGGGTCGCCGCCGAAGAAGGCCGTCTGGCTCTCGACGGCGAACACCAGGCGGATGTCCGAAAAGCGGCGGAAGCGGTACAGCATGTACTTCCCCCCCCGGTACATCGTCACCACCTGGCAGGCGGCGTCGGGGGCCGCCTTCCCGCACTGGGCCTCGAGCCTTCCGATGGCCTCCGCCCGCTTGGTGGCCGCCACCGTCGGGGTGCTGCCGGACGGAACGGCATGCGTCACGCTATCCGTGACGTCGGTGATCTCCTGCAGCTGGTCGATGGTCAGCCCCGTACAGGCCCGCTCGTCGGCTCGGGTCGGCGCGTAGAAGCCGTCGCCCAGGAGGTCCTCCCCCGGCTTGGTGGACGATTCCACGCAGGCGCGGGCGCAGTGGTGGTTGGTCATGATCAGGCCGTCCGGCGAGACGAACGACGCCGAACAGCCGCTGTTCATCCGGAGGGAGCTGAGCCGCGCGTGGTCCAGCCACTGCGGCGTGGCCTGGAATCCGTAGCGCTTGGCCCAGTAGGCGAGCGGCGGCTGGTCGAAGGTCCACATCTTCCCGGTTTCGAGACCGGGATACTCGCTCGGGGCCCAGGTCTCCTGGGCGGTCAGCGGCCCGGCAAGAAGGAACCCGATGACGGCCAGGAAGGGCAGGATGCGGCGGGGCATGAGCGGCTCCACGTCAGGATGAAGGATGGCCGCCATCCGGGCGGCCCAATACGAGGCGGTCAAAGCGTGTCCAGCTGTTCCCGCCCGATGACCGGATTCCAGGGCAGGAGTTCGTAGGCGGCAACGCCGAGCCGGGTGAACGGGTCGTCGTCACGCACTCGCTGCAGTGTCTCGAGCGGCGCGTGGTCCGGCAGGCGGAGGAGCAGCGCGCCGCCGTGCCGGGGCTCGAACGGACCCGACGCGAGCAGCACCCCGTCCGCGGCGAGCCCCCGCAGGTAACTCCGGTGGGCGTCCTGGTGCTCGAGGACGTCCGCCAGCGGCTTCAGGTACCGCAGGATGGCGAGCGCGTACATCCCTTAACCATCCACCGATGGCAGGCGGACGCAAGGGGTCAGTTGTTGCGGACGTCCACGAGCTCGATCACGAAAACCAGAGTGGCGTTCCCGGGAATGAGCCCGCCGGCGCCGCTCGCTCCGTAGCCCAACGCCGGGGGAATGACGAGCTGGCGGCGCCCCCCGACCCGCATGCCCGTCAGCCCCTCGTCCCACCCCTCGATAACCTGCCCGCGCCCCAGGCGGAACGAATACGGCTTGCCTGCATTCTTGCTGCTGTCGAACTCCCGCCCATCCGGGAGCCAACCGGTGTAATCGGCAGACACCATGCTGCCCGACACCGCCTCCGCGCCGTCGCCGACGACCAGGTCCCTCCAGTAGAGCCCGGTGGTGCTCCGCGCCATCATGGCGAGGTCGACGTTGAGGGCAGGATTGTAGGTGACCTTTTCCGGCGTGCCGACGTTTCGGCTGGGTGCGTTGGCCTGGGCGTCCAGCGGCTTGGAACGGACGGTATCGAGCGTGCAGCCGGACAGCAGGATGAGGGCGGTAAACCCAAGAGCTCGACGCATCAGGATCTCCTTGCGAGGAACGCGCGCGCGAGGGCCACCCCCTCATCCAGGGTGGCCGCAAAGGCGATTCGCCCGGGCTCGGGGACGATGCCCACGCGCGCCATGAATTTTGCGGGCTGGGACTGCACCCGCACGAAGATGACCTTTGTCCGGTCCCGCGCGAGGCGGGCCAGTGCCGACTCCAGGTTGACCATCCCGGTGGCGTCGATGACCGGCACGGCGCTGAGCTCGAGCAGCACCACCCCCGCCTCCCCGGCGGTGGCGTGCAGCGAGTCCATGGCCTTCTCCGCCGCGCCGAAAAATAATGGCCCCGCAATCTCGTAGAGAACCGCCCCGGCGGGCAGCGGCTCGCGGAGCGCCGGGTGCTGCCCCTCCTCCACCAGGCGGGTGCCGGACAGGTCGGCCATCCGCCGCATGAAGAGGACGGCGGCCAGCAGCACGCCCGCGGTCACCGCCACGGTCATGTCGAAGAGGACCGTCAGGAGGAAGCAGGTCACCAGCACCAGCGCGTCGCTCCGTGGCGCCAGCCGCAGGACGCGGATCACGTGCGGCAGGTCGCTCATGTTCCACGCGACCAGGAGCAGCAGTGCGGCCAGCGCGGCCATCGGCAGCGCCCCCAGGAACGGCGCCAGCGCAAGCATCGCGATCAGCACCACTGCGCTGTGCACCATGGCGGCCACCGGCGAGCGCCCGCCCGCCCGGAAATTGGTGGCGGTCCGGGCGATGGCACCGGTGGCGGCGAACCCCCCGAAGAAGGGCGCAATCAGGTTGCCGGTCCCCTGCGCCATCAACTCCGCATTGGGGTCGTGCTTGGTGCCGGCCATGCCGTCAGCGACCACCGCCGACAGCAACGATTCGATGGCGCCGAGGACCGCGATGGCGAAGGCCGACGGCAAGAGGTCCTGCAGCGCCCCGAAGGTCAGCCTCAACGGTGCTCCGTCGGCGCCAGGCAGGTGCCACGGGATGACCGGCATCGGGGGCATCCGCGGAATGCCCGCGTGCGGCACGCCATCCACGAAGTACTGGAATCGGCTCCCGATCGTGGCCACGTCGAAGCCGGGCAAGAGGCGGCGGAGCAGGAGGGCTGCAACCGCGGCGGCGGCCAGCGCCACGAGGGGCGCGGGGATCTTGGTCCGGAGCCGCGGCCATCCCAGCAGCACGGCAAGGGTCCCCGCCCCGATGAGCGCTTCCTCCCACCGCGCGCCCGGCGCCGCCGTGATCAACGTGCCGACTCGCTCCGCGAAGTGTTCCGGCCTCCCCAGTGGGGTCAGCCCGAAGAAGTCCTTCAGTTGCAGCACGGCGATCACCAGCGCGATGCCGGCCGTGAAGCCGGCTGTCACCGGCAACGGGATGAACTGGATCAACTTGCCCATCCGCGCCACCCCGAACCCCACCAGGATGGCGCCCGCCATCATGGTGGCCACCAGCAGTCCGCCCACCCCGAAGCGATTCACGATCGGCACCAGGATGACCACGAAGGCGGCGGTGGGGCCGGACACCTGCATCCGGGAGCCGCCGAGCACGGCGATGACCGCGCCGGCGACGATGGCGGTATAGAGGCCGTGTTGCGGCGCCACCCCGGCCGCGATGGCCAGCGCCATCGAAAGCGGCAGCGCGACGACGCCGACGACAGCGCCGGCGAGGATGTCGTTGCGGAGATTGCGACGGGTGTAACCTTCCGCCAGCGCTTCACGCAGTGCGGACGCGGGGCGGAGTTCGAGTTCTGGGAGGAGCCGGCGTGCCTGGCGCAGCCGGACGCGGACGCGTTTCGGGCTCATGCGGACGGGTAGCCGGCCGCCCGGCGGATCCGCTCCACCTGGCGGGCATGATGCCCGATGTGGTCGGCGAGGAAGGCCACCCCCTCGTCCGCCGTCACCCAACCGCCTATGGGATGGCGGAACCGCGCGGCACCGGCGTCGGCGCCGGGGATCGAGTCGAGGAACGCGGCCAGCCCGCGCCGCGACTCGCCCCAGCGTGACTCCAACTCCTGAAGCGACGCCGTGCCCTCCGGGATCACCCTGGCCACCGGCACCTTGATCCGGAGGTCCGTCTTCATGACGAGGCGGACCAGCACCATGCGGACATGCGCGATCGGGGTGACGGTCATCCCCGGCGGCGGGCCCTTCAGCATCCCCAGCAGGCTTTTCTCCTCCGCCAGGACCAGATGCTCCGTCACATCCAGCATCGACCAGGCGCCCGGCGCGGGCCGGAACCGGAGCTGCGCCGCACTGGCCTCCGACACCGGCGCCAGAAATGTGTGTCGGGCCCTGTCGAGCGCAACGAGCCTGTCCGCCAACCGACGCAGCATGACGACCTTTCAAAGGTTCAGGAAGTAAGGCGCCGGCGAGCCCCAAGGCCGGCGGCCCGCCCCGTGGCCCACGCCCACAGGAAATTGTAGCCGCCGATCGGGCCGAAGGCGTCGAGGATCTCTCCGCACAAAAAGAGGCCCGGCGTCCGGCGGCTCTCCATCGTGACCGGGTCGATGTCGGAGAGCGCCACACCGCCCCCCGTCACCTCGGCCTTGCGGTACCCTTCGCTGCCCGAGACCGGCAGCGGCAGCGCGGTGAGCGCGTCCAGCGCGCGCTCCCGCTCGTCCCGCCGGAGCTGCGCCAGCATCCGGTCCGCGGGCACGCCCGCCTCCTCAAGCAACGCAAGCACCAGTCGCTCCGGAAGCTGCCGGCGGAGCACGGTGGCCAGCTGGGCTCGGCCACCCGCGCTGAATTCCAGCTCCCACTCGGCGCGGGATAGCCCGCCCCACTGGGCCAGGAGCGCCGGCGGCGCTCCCTCGCGCGGCCGCGTGAACACGTGCGAGATGTTCAGCACCGCCGGCCCGCTGAACCCGCGGTGCGTAAAGAGTAATCCCTGTCGGCGGTTGTAGCGCGGTGTCTCCGGCGGCGACACGAGCCGCGCATCGAGCGACACGCCGGACAGCTCGGTCCAGCGCGCCGCCCCGGTGGTCAGCGGCGTGAGGGCGGGATAGGTGGGGTGCATCGTGTGGCCGAGCCGTTCCACGAGGGCGAGCCCCCCGCCATCGCTGCCGGTGGTCGGCACGCTCAGCCCGCCAGTGGCGATCACGACCGCGCGGGCCTCGAGCGACTCGCCGCCCTCCAGCTCGAGCCGCCACCCCACACGGGAAGTCGCGAGCCCCGCGAGCCGCGCGTCGAACCGGACATCGGCCCCGCGTGAGCGCGCAAACGCCAGCAGGCGGTCCCGGACGTCGCGCGCCTTGTTCGAAACCGGGAACAGCTTCCCGGA
>DAOMFQ010000004.1:0-24305 GCA_035429905.1 Gemmatimonadales bacterium | reverse complement strand
CCGCCGGCCAGAGATTGTCCGGCACGTAGGCGCGCGAGGCGGCGCTGCACTTCTGTCCCTGGTATTCGAAGGCGCCCCGCACCAGCGCCACCGCCAGCGCGTCGACGTCGGCGCTCTGGTGGGCCAGCACGAAGTCCTTGCCGCCGGTCTCGCCCACCAGCCGCGGGTAGCCGGCGTAGGTCGGCAGGTTCTGCCCGACGGTGCGCCACAGCGACTGGAACACCTCCGTTGAACCGGTGAAGTGGATCCCGGCCAGCCGGCGGTCGGCCAAGAGCAGGTCGGACACCTGGGCCGCGCTCCCGGGCACGAAGTTGATCACGCCGGGTGGCAGCCCCGCCGCTTCGAGGAGCTTGAAGACGTACCAGTTGCTGAGCAGGGCCGACGCGGCCGGCTTCCAGACGGCGACATTGCCGAGAATAGCCGGGGTGGTCGGAAGATTCCCGCCGATGGCCGTGAAGTTGAACGGTGTGATGGCGTAGATGAATCCTTCGAGCGGCCGGTGGTCCATCCGGTTCCAGATGCCGGGCGAGGAAAACGGCTGCTCCTCATAGAGCCGCTCGGCGAAGTGGACGTTCAGCCGGAAGAAGTCGATGAGTTCGCAAGCGCTATCAATTTCCGCCTGGTAGGCCGTCTTGCTCTGGCCGAGCATCGTGGCGGCGTTCACCACCTGACGCCAGGGCCCGGCCAGGAGGTCGGCGGCCTTCAGGAACACGGCCGCCCGGTCGGCGAACGGCATCGCCGCCCAGCCGCGTTGCGCTTCGACGGCCGCGTCCACCGCCTTTGCGATCAGCGCGGGGTCGGCCATGTGCGCCTTCGCCAGGATCCGGGCGTGTTCGTGCGGCGCCACCACGTTGACGGTGCGGCCGGTCCGGAACTCCTGGCCGCCGATGACGACGGGGATGTCGATGGTCTCGCCCGACGTCCGGGCCAGGGCCGCCTTGAGGGCGGCCCGCTCCGGCGAGCCGGGGGCGTAGTTGAGGACGGGTTCGTTGCGAGGGGCGGGGGTGCGAAAGGCGCTCATGTCGGCTCACTCGTGTTGGAAAAGGCCCCGCAAAGATAACGGCGGCTGCCCCGGCCCGCCGAGCGCCGGTGGCACCACCGGCGTGAGGCCGGCGTCCGCGAGGATCCGCTGGCCCGCCGGCGAGAAGATGAACCGTACGAAGGCCTCCGCCACCTCGGGGTGCGGCGCGTTCCTCGGAATCGTCAGCGCGTAAACGATGGGCTCGCCGGTGAAGACCACGGTGTCGCCCTTGGCCTGTGTCGCGCCCGGCAGGGTCACCCTCGCCTGTGCGTAGGTGGCCGCCATGGCGGGATCGCTCAGGTTGACCTCCCTCGGCAGGTCAAGCCACCGGAACCCGTTGGCCTGCGCGATCGAGCGGTAGGTCCAGATGTAGTCGAGCTCGCCGAGCTGGAGCAGCGCGGTCAGGTCCGCCTCCTTCGGCCGCATGTACTTGAGCGGGCTGGCGGCCTGCAACTGGGTGGCGAGCTGCGGCTGGCGATAATAGTCCTGCGCCAGCTGCCACACCATCAGGGTGCGGTACCCGGACGGATCGAGCGTCGGGTCGGAGCGCCCTGTGCGGATGCCGGGGCGCAGGAGGATCCGATACCAGTTGTAGTCGGCGATCTCGAGCCCGCCCTGCGATTCGTTCCGGTAGGCGAGCACCAGCGCGTTGGTTGCGAAGGTGGCATACCAATCGGCGTGAGCCGGGATCAGCAGCTTCGGGATGATCGCGTAGTCGGCCACGCCCAGGACATCCGGCGTCTTGCCCAGTTCGGTGATCTTCCGCGCCGCCTCGAGGCTTCCCGACGACTCCTGCGCGGTCCGGACGCCGGGGTTCGCCTTCTTGAATGCCTGCAGCAGGTTCCGGAACGGGAGGCCGAGGCTTCCGGCATTGAAGACGACGAGCTCCCCCGCGAGCGGTGCCTGGGCACAGGCGGCCATCGGGGCCCCGGCGAGCAGCAGCGCGGCAAGGGAGGCAAATCGCAGGGATCGGGATGCGCACATGGGTGGCCCTCCTAGAACGTGCCGTGCCAGCTCACGGTAACCTGGTGGCCGTCGGTGAACACCGCCGGCATCCGGATGCCCCAGACCTGCCACGACCCGCGCACGATCTTGGCCGACGCGATGCCGACCACGGCGCCGGCCACCACGTCGCTGGTCCAGTGCTTGTTGTCGTACACCCGCGACCACGCCGTTCCGGTGGCGAGCGCATAGAGGCCGATCTTGGCCCAGAGCGGATGGACGTCATCCGCGAGGCTCGACGCGAACCCGAACGCCGACGCGGTATGCCCGGACGGGAACGAGGCGTCGTCGCTGATGTTCTCGAACGGCTCGAAGTCCATCGGCTCCGAACCCGGCACATTGGGCCGCTCGCGACCAAACGCGAACTTCAGCACCGCCACCACGCCGCCAGCCAGCGCCGCGGAGGTCACCGCCCGGAGCCCCGTGTGCGTGAGCCCCGGCTTCTTGAACACGAGCCCCGTCCCGATCATCACCGCGGGCACCAGCGCCCAGACCTCGGGCTCCCCCACGCCCTTGAAGAGGGCGGCGGCGTTGTCCTTCCCGCTGGTCTGGTTGTCCAGCATGTAGGTCCGGACCGGATTGTCCACGAGAAAGAAGACGGACACCCCGGCCGCGACGATGACCGGCTCGTACCACTGGATCTGGTGCGGCGCGGGAGGGGCCTGCGCACGGACGGGCAGCGCCGTCCCGACGAGCATTCCCGCCCCAAGGAGGAGCGGGCACCACCCCCCCTTGGGGGAAGGTACATTTGGCATTATCTAAGGTACCTGTGACTCCGGCCCGCGGGTACGGCCGGGACCGCCGGGCACTTCAATTCCAACCAGGATCCTTGTCATGCGACGCCTGCTCCCGCTGCCGCTCCTCGCCCTGACCCTGATGGGCTGCCCGAGCTACGACAACTACTCCCCGGTGGTCTCGCAGAAGGGGCTGGTGCCGCCCGATCAGTTCGCGCGCTACGGCCGCGAGCAGGCCCAGGCCGTCGCCATCGCCCGGGAATTCGGCTACGCCTACCAGGGCGACACCCCCGCGGCCTACGGCGCACAGGCCGCGGCCGGCGTCGCATATGCCCGGACCATGCCCGACGTCGTGAACGTGACCCCCGACAGCCTTGGCCACCGCCTCACCATCCAGTTCAAGAGCGGGTGGCGCACGGCGGTGGACCCGATCGCCGACGGTCGGCGCGGCAGCGAGACTCCCGGCGTGCCGGCGGCCGCTCCCGCGTCGTGAACGACGACTGCCTCCAGGTGACCGTGGCGGCCGCCTCGCGGGAGGAGGCCGATCGCATCACGCGGACGGCGGTGGAGGGGCGCCTGGCCGCCTGCGGCCAGGTCATTGGACCAGCGACGTCCACGTATCGGTGGGAGGGAAAGGTTGAGCGGGCCGAAGAATGGCTCTGCCTCCTGAAGACGACGCGGGCACGGTTTCCGGAACTTCGCCGCCACGTCCTCGGTACGCACGGCTATCGGGTCCCTGAAATCATCGCCACCGCCATCACGGCCGGCGCCATCGATTACCTGGACTGGATTCGCGCCGAGACTGCGTCCTCAACCCGGGAGTCCACGTGACCGCTCCAGCCGCTCCGGCCCCTGAACCCGCCGCGTTGTGGGAAGACTTCCTCGAAATCTTCATCAAGCCGGCGGCCGTGTTCGAGCGCCGCAAGGCCGCCGGATTCGCCATGCCGCTCCTGGTCCTGACACTCCTGTTCGGTCTCATCTTCTTTGGCCTGCGCGGCGCCTTCCAGCCGATCATGGACGCGGAGAACGCCCGGGCCATCGCCAAGGTGATGGCCAAGAACCCCCAGATCACCGAAGAGATGATGGCCGAGCGCACCGCCACGGGCGCCAAGCTCGCTCCCATCATCGTCACGATTGCCGTGCCCGTGACCGTGCTCCTGATCGGGCTGGCCACGTGGCTCGGCGGCAAGCTGGCCGGCGCCGCCGTGTCGATGGGCGCGGCGATGATGATCGCGACCTACAGCTTCTTCCCCCGGGTGCTCGAACTCCTCGTCTCCGGCGCCCAGGCACTCCTGCTGCCTGAGGAGCAACTGACGGGGAGGGCGTCAACCTCGCTCGGCCTGGCACGCGGATTCGACCCCGATACCGCCTCGTCCATGCTGATGGCGGTGCTGCTCCGGGTGGATGTCTTCACGCTCTGGATCACCTTCCTGGTGGCAGTCGGGCTGCGCGTGGTCGGCAAGGTGCCGATGGGCAAGGCGCTGATCGGAGCGGCCGTCGTCTGGGTGCTCGGCGCCCTCCCAACCCTGCTCGGGGCCCTGATGAGCGGCTGATCTCAGTGCTGGTGGGGAGCCGCCATCCCCCGCCATTCCGCATCCGGCATCACGTTCCGGGTGCCGTCCCGAAATTCCTCGAGGGCCGCCATGATGGCGGCCCTCTTGGCGTCCGGCCCCACCAGCTCCGAGACCAGGATGTCGGAGATGATGTCGTGCAGGCTGTGCAGGTTGTCGAAGATGGCGGCGGCGCGCGGATGCCGGGCCGCAAAGACAGGCGCCACCATCGGGGTCATTGGCATGGCCGTCGGGAAGTCGTCGGGGATCATCGCCCGGAAACGGGCGACCACGCTGTCGACGCCGGCCCGCCGCGCCAGCGGCGGCTGCGCCACCATGAACGGCTCATACAAGCCGACTTGCAGCCAGTGGTAGGCCCAGATCAGCCCGTTGAAGCGGGGATAGGAGCGGATGAACGCGCCGCTGTAGGGCGCCCCGGTCATGAGCGCCAGGCTTTTCGGCACCGGGGCGAACGCGACGTCCCGCCGCGAGAGGTAGTAGTCGGTCAGCCGCTCCACGAGCGAGTCGCGGGCGGCGGGCGTCAGCCGGTCGTCGCTCAACACGTCGTAGATCTGCCGGTGCAGCAGGTGAGCCCAATCGAAGGCGAGCGCGGCCGGCCAGTACCGCTGGGCATAGGCCGGGAAGATGGCCTCCTCCGCGATCGGCAACCGCGGTGGATTGACCAGCAGGTCCTTCGTCAGGTACGCAAACTTCTCCGATTCGAGCCAGGCGGGGTCGCCCTCCGGCGCCGTGGTGAGCCGCTCGTAGAGCACGGCGTGGCCGTAGTCGAACGCGTGGAAGAGCCGCGCGGCATCGGGATAGACGCGCAGGAACTGCCAGTTGAAGCTCCCCGGGTAGTAGAACTGCTCGCTCCGGCCGTGAAGGGTCGGGGAACCCGAGGGCGGGCGCACGGGCACCAGCGCCCGCAACGCGAAGGTGCTGGAGAGCCCCAGGGTAAGCCGGAGGTCGGGGCCGGCGTCGCCGAGCCCTCGCCCCGCCCCCGCCTCCAGCACCATGGTGGGCGACCACTGCCACCGGACGCCGGCGCTGATCACCGAGGCTGTTGGTGCACCAGCGTCCAATTCCGAAATGGACAACGCACCCACCACCAGCAGGCTGGGCCGGAAGAAGGTGTAGTCGAAGGCGAGCCCCGCCCCCCAGCGGGGCAGCTCGTCGGCCGCGCCAGACCCTGTGGCCGCACCCAGGTTGGCGTGCAGCCGCGCAGCCCCGAGGCTGCGCGTGGCGATGGCGGTCAGCCCCGCGACCGCCGGCGCGCCGGTCGGGGCAAACAGATCGGCGCGGAGCGACAGCGCCGGCATGTGCGGCCCCTCGCGCACCGGATTGTACAGGCCGAACACTCCGGCGCCGGCCACGCCGGTTTCCCCGCCGGGCCCGAAGCCGACGGGCAGCCGAAGGCCGAGCTGCGCGTTCAGGAACGCTCCGTACACCAGGTCGAGGTCGAGTTGGTTCCGCCCCGCCTCTCCCGTGGGCTGCACGTAGTCATACGGCGTGAGCAGCTCGAACGCGTATCGCGCCACCGGGAAGGCGTCCTCCACAGGCACCGGATGCAGCGGGTCGAGGTCACGAAACTGCACCTGCGCACCCGCGGGCGCCGCGAAGGCGGCGGCCAGCAGGCACCCGATGGCCAGGCGGCGGGCACGTGGAAGGGCGCGCATGAGGTGGAGGGTAGCGGCAGCCACGGAAGCGGAGCAAGGTCGCGCAGTTACGCTGGCGGCTCCGCGCCGCTATTCTGAACGTGACCTCATCCTGCGGGCGGACCCATGAAGCGCAGCACCATCATCACGATCGCCGTCGCCGTCGCGTTCGGTGTGATGCTCCTCTACTCCACGCTCACCAGCCAGAATGTGGAGTGCACCGTCACCGTCGAGTACAACGGGCGGAGCAACTCCGCCACCGCCTCCGGCGCCAGTGAGTCCGAGGCGCTGCAGCAGGCCCAGACCACCGCCTGCGGCCCCATCATCAGCGGCATGAACGAGTCGATCGCCTGCGGGAAGGTCGTGCCCGTGGCCAAGTCCTGCCGGTCCATCTGACGATGCCGCCGTTCCGCTTCCCGCACCCCCTCATCCTGCTGGTGGGGTTCGTGCTGGCGGCGGCGCTCCTGACGCGTGTGGTGCCCGCGGGGGAGTACGATCGCCGGGACGACCCGGCCACCGGCCGTCAGGTCGTGGTGCCAGGCACCTACCGCGCGGTGGCGCCGGCGCCCGTGTCCCTCGTCGAGGCACTGGTGGATATCCCGAAGGGCATGGCCGACGCCGCCTCGGTCATCTTCCTCGTGTTCCTGGTGGGCGCCGCGTGGACGGTGGTCGAGCGCACCGGGGTCTTCGGCACGCTGCTGGACGCCCTCGTCGAATCGCTGCGCGGGCACGACGCGCTGGTCATCCCCATTTCCTGCCTCGTCTTTGCGGCCGGCGGGGCGCTGATCCAGATGCAGGAGGAGCTGATCGCCTTCGCACCGATCCTCGTGCTGCTCGTGGCCCGGCTCGGCTTCGATCGGGTCACCGCCGTCGCGATGAGCATCGGGGCCGCCGTCATCGGGGCCACGTTCAGTCCCATCGATCCGTTCATGGTCGGGATCGCCCAGAAGGTGGCCGACGTCCCGCTGCTCTCCGGCTCCGCCTTCCGCCTCGCGTTTCTCTTCCCTGCCCTCGGCATCTGGATCTGGTACACCATGCGCCACGCCGAGCGCACCCGCACCGCGGCAGTGGCCGTCACCGCGCAGGAGGCGTCGCCCGGTGCCGCCGGCTGGCGGATGCGGACGATCCTGGCGCTGATCATCGTCACCTTCGCCGCGTTCGTGGTGGGCGTCCTGCGCTGGGGGTGGGATTTCGACCAGATGTCGGCGCTCTTCTTCGCCATGGGCATCGTGGTCGGGCTGGTCGGGAAGCTCGGGCTCGAGGGCACCGCGGAGGCCTACGTGGACGGCTTCCGGTCGATGGCCTACGCGGCGCTCATCGTCGGGTTCGCCCGCGCCATCTACGTGGTGATGAGCGAGGGGCACATCGTGGACACGGTGGTCCGCGGCATCTTCGCCCCGGTCGCCGACCTGCCCGTCACCCTGACTGCCCTCGCCATGATGGCGGCCCACGCCCTGCTCCACATCCCGGTGCCGAGCACCAGCGGGCAGGCGGTCCTGACGATGCCCCTCCTGGTGCCCCTGTCCGACCTCCTCGGCCTCTCCCGGCAGGTCACCGTCCTTGCCTACCAGTATGGCGTCGGGCTGGTCGACGTGATCAACCCCACCAATGGCGCCCTCCTGGCCATGATCGCCGCCGTCGGCGTCCGCCTGGAAGCCTGGTGGCGCTTCGCCCTGCCGGTCCTGGGGATGCTCACGCTCCTGGCGGCGGCTTCGCTCGCCACCGCCATCGCGATGGGGCTGGCCTGATCGGGATTTCGCACGGCCGTTCCGTCCCCCGGGTAGGACGCCTGCGGGGCGGGAACGAAGCGTCCCCGCCCGTTGTAAGATCAGCAAGCAGCAGGCGTTCCCCCCCTGCCGCCGGCGCCGCCCGCTGCCGGGTGGCACCCAAGTTGCAAACAACCGGGGGTGGAAGTGCCGTTCCGCATGGCCCGACACCGGAGACACCGGACCGATGAGTGAAATCACGATCCGAGAAATGGAGCAGGACGAGGAGTTTTCGGCCTGGTTTTCGGACCTCCTGAGCGAGGAGGACGCCGCCGAAGGCACGTCAAGCCGGGTCGAGGACCGGTACCTGGTCCTGAGCAGTGAAATCGGCGACTGGGTCGGCGGACTGCGGTACACGCTGCAGGGTGGCGTGGCGCACCTCGTCGAGGTGGCCGTGACGCCGACCGAGCGGCGGCGGGGCCACGCGCACCGGCTGCTGAGCGCGTTCGAGGAGCGGGCCGCCGCCCACGGCGCGCACCTGGTCGAATTCTGGACCGACGATCTGCGCTCCGAAGCGTTGCTCACGGCCATCGGCTGGCGACGGATGCTGGCGCGCCCCGGGTACATCGGCGGGCGCACCTGGTACCTGATGGAAAAGACCATCGACCCGTCCTGAGCCCCTCCTGCGGCATGGCGAAACCGGCGTTAGCTTAGGGAGTCGGGGTGGCGTGGCCACTTCGGCTCCTTCTCGTTCCGGGCCGGCAGCCCCCGGGGGGCACCATGACCATGCTGGATACCGCGCGCGACCTGATCGCCAAGTTCGAGGTCCTGCGGGACTTCGAGGATACTGTGCGCGACCTGATGGCCGCGCACGAGGAGAAGCGCCCGCTCTGGTTTCCGCACGACCTGATCGGCCCGGGCCCCGACGAGTCCATCACGGAGCACCGTGAGAAGGCCCGCCGCCGCGCCGAGGGGATCCCGGTGCCGGCCCGGGCCGCGGTGGCGCTCAACCTCCTGACGGAGGAGGGGCTGCCGCACTTCCACCGGGTGTTCGCGGCGCACGCGGGCGAGGACAGCCACTGGCGGGAATGGCTCAACCTCTGGACCGCCGAGGAGGACCGGCACGGCCAGGTCCTGCACGACTACGTGCGCGACACCGGCCTGCTCGACCAGCGCCGGCTGGAGGAGATGCAGTTCGAGTACATGCGGGCGGGATTCAATCCAGACTGGGACAAGGACCCCTACCGGGTCTTCGTCTACACCTCCGTCCAGGAGCGCGCCACCCAGCGCTCGCACTCCGAGACCGGCAAGCTGGTGGCGGAGTACGATCCGCTCCTCGGCGCCGTGCTCGAGAAGGTGGCGCAGGAGGAGGCCCGGCATTTCACCTTCTACCGGTCGGTGTTCAGCGAGGTGCTCAAGCGCGACCCGAACGGCGCGCTGGAGTCGGCCTCCCACATCCTGCCAGGCATCGACATGCCCGGTGTGACGATCCCTGGCTTCCGCGACTTCGCCGAGGTCATCCGGCGGGCCGGGATCTACGGCCCGCGGGATTACCTGAAGATCGTGAAGGAGCAGATCGCCTACTGGAAGATCGACAAGATCGAGGGGCTGAACGAGATGGGGCGGAAGGCGCAGGAGCGCATCATGGCGGTGCCGGACCGTCTGCGCCGAATCGCCGAGTTGATCGAGACCCGGAGCCGCGCCAAGACCTTCTCCTTCGAGGTGGTGTTCAATCGTGAATTCGCCATGGAGTAGGTGGGCCCTGGTCGCGGCGGTGGTCGTCCTCACCGCCTGCGGACGCGACAAGCCGGGAGCGGCCGTCGCGCCTCCGGCCCGGCCGGCGCCCCCAACCGGCGACGTCGCCCAGCAGGAAGCCACCCTCCTCGGCCGGGATGTGTTCGAACTCCTGGACCGGCTGGCCGCCTACGCCGCCTCCAATCAGCGGAAGTACCCGGTGTCGCTGCGCGAGGGGGGGATCGACAGCCTGACCCCCAAGCTGGCGCGCCGGATCGACACCCGCAGCTCGCCGCCGATGGCCTTCTCGATGTTCCGCAATCCGCTCGGCCACCAGCTGACCAGCTGTCGTGGCACCACCGACCTGCTCGAGGAATCGGCGCTCAACGACGGCCAGTTCACCGTGACCTGCACCGACGCCCAGGGACAAGGCGCCCCCTACAAGGTCCAGCGGGCCTCGGGCCGGTGAGCGTGCCATGGGCGTGATCGCCCAGGTGGCGCGTGGACTCGCCGTCGCGGCACTCGGCTTCACTTCGCTGGTGGCGCTCACCTTCTATCTCGTCCGGAGCCGCCGCATCGGTCCCTTCGGCCCCTGGCCGAGGGCGGTGCGCCGAGTCGCCGACCCGATCCTCGCTCCCATCGAACGCCGGCTCTCGCAGGCCGGGCGCAATCCCCAGGATGCGCCGCTCTGGCTGTTCGGCTTCGCGGTGGCGGGCGGCCTCCTGCTCATCTCCCTGACCGACTGGCTGATCGGGTTTACGTGGAGTGCCCGGGTCGCCGCAGGAAGCGGCGCGGGCGGGATCGCGGCGTTCGCGGTCAACGGCGTCTTCACCCTGCTCATCGCTGCCCTGATCGTGCGCGTGGTGGCCTCCTGGTTCGGCATCGGCGCCTACAACCCGCACTTCCGCCCGGTCGTGCTCCTCACCGAGTGGCTCGTCGCTCCCATCCGGCGCCTTCTGCCCCCCACGGGCATGATCGACTTCAGTCCGCTGGTGGCCTGGCTGGTGCTGGTGCTCGCCCGCGGGCTCGCGTTGTCGCTCCTGCGGTGAGCCCCATCGAGGCCACTTCCGGCGGCGTCCGCCTCCGGCTCCGGATCCAACCCCGGGCGTCGCGCAGCGAGGTCGTCGGCCTGCACGGCGACACCATCCGGATCCGTCTGGCGGCCCCACCGGTGGACGGCGCCGCGAACGAGGAGCTGGTACGCCACCTCGCCGAGATCTTCGGCGTGCCCCGGCGGGCGGTCGAGATTGCCGCCGGGCACGCCGCCCGGCTGAAGACCGTGACCGTGGCCGGGGTGGACCCCGCCGCCGCGGCTCGGGCCCTTGGCCTGGCGGGAAATTGAGCCGACCCTTGCCATCCCACGCCCGCCGCGACAACTTTCCGTCCGACAATTCGATCCGTGGTGATTTGCGCATATTGCGGCCACGTTAAACAACCCGCTAAAACGCCCGCCCGGAGCCGTTTTGGCCCCGGGCGTCGTCGTTGGAGCCCTGCCTGATGTCCCTGCCAGGTCCTGCCCACCCCGCCCGCGCCCGCCGGTTGGCGGCGCTCGAACGGCTGCTCGCCGAGCGCATCCTTGTGCTCGACGGCGCGATGGGCACCATGATCCAGACTCACCAGCTGACCGAGGCCGACTTCCGCGGCGAGCGCTTCCGGGACCACCCGAGCGACCTCCGCGGCTGCAACGACCTGCTCTCCCTGACACGTCCCGACGTGATCGGCGGCATTCACGACGCCTACCTCGACGCCGGCGCCGACCTGATCGAGTCCAACTCCTTCAACTCCACGTCCATCGCCTTGGCGGACTACGGGCTCGTCCCGATCGCCCGGGAACTGAATCGCGCCTCGGCGGAGGTGGCCCGCGCGGCCGCGGACCGGGCGGAGGCGCGCGAGCCGGGCCGCTTCCGCTATGTGGCCGGCGCGCTCGGGCCCACCAACCGGACGGCCTCGCTCAGCCCCGACGTGAATGACCCGGGCCACCGCAACGTGGACTTCGATACCCTGGCCGTGGCGTACCGCGAGGCGGTCGAGGGGCTGGTCGAGGGGGGCGCCGACCTCCTCATCGTGGAGACCATCTTCGACACCCTCAACGCGAAGGCCGCGATCTTCGCCATCGAGGAGTGCTTCGAGCGCTGGGGGGCGCGGCTGCCTGTCATCATCAGCGGCACGGTGGTGGACCAGAGCGGCCGCACGCTGTCCGGGCAGACGGTGGAGGCCTTCTGGCTCGCGGTGGCGCACGCGCGCCCGCTGGCGGTCGGGCTCAACTGCGCGCTGGGCGCCAGGGCGTTGCGGCCGCACCTCCAGGAGCTCGCGCGCGTGGCGCCGGTGCGGATCAGCGTCTACCCCAACGCCGGCCTGCCCAACGCCTTCGGCGGGTACGACGAAACCCCCGCGGAACTGGCGGAGGTGATCGGGGAATTCGCGAGGCACGGCCTGGTCAACATTGTCGGTGGCTGCTGCGGGACCACCCCGGCCCACATCAAGGCGGTGGCGGAGGCGGTGCACGGCCTCCCGCCGCGGCACGCGCCGGAAGTGGAGCCGCGGCTGCGGCTCAGCGGGCTCGAGCCGCTCGTCGTGGGCCCCACGACGAACTTCGTGAACATCGGCGAGCGCACCAACGTGACCGGCTCCCGCCGGTTCGCCAAGCTGATCCTCGACGGCCGCTTCGAAGAGGCGCTCGAGGTGGCGCGCCAGCAGGTGGACAACGGCGCGCAGCTGATCGACGTGAACATGGACGAAGGGATGCTCGACGCCATGGCGGCCATGACGCGCTTCCTCCGCCTGGCGGCGGTGGAGCCCGGCATCGCCAAGGTGCCGGTGATGATCGACTCGTCGCGGTGGGAGGTGCTGGAGGCCGGACTCAAGTGCGTGCAGGGCAAGAGCGTCGTCAACAGCATCTCGCTGAAGGAGGGGGAGGAGTCGTTCCTCCGGCAGGCGCGACTGGTGCGGCGCTACGGCGCGGCCGTGGTCGTCATGGCGTTCGACGAGCAGGGCCAGGCCGACACGGTGGACCGGAAGGTGGCCATCGCCGCGCGGGCCTACGCGCTCCTCACCACGAAGGCCGGGTTCCCGCCCGAGGACATCATCATCGACCCGAACGTCTTCGCCATCGGCACGGGTCTCGAGGAGCACGCCGGCTACGGCCTGGCCTTCATCGAGTCCACGAGGCGGATCAAGGCGGAACTGCCGCATGCGTCGGTGAGCGGCGGGATCAGCAACGTGTCGTTCGCGTTCCGCGGCAACGATCCGGTGCGCGAGGCGATCCACGCGGTGTTCCTGTTCCACGCCATTCGCGCCGGGCTCGACATGGGCATCGTCAACGCCGGCCAACTGGCGCTGTACGACGACCTCCCCGCGGACCTGCGGGAGCGGGTGGAGGACCTGGTGCTCAACCGCCGGGCCGACGCCACCGAACGCCTGCTCGCCGTGGCCGCCGGCGTCGCGGGGCAGGCCGTGGCCGCGGGGCCGAACCTCGCCTGGCGCGACACGCCCGTGCGCGAGCGGCTGGTGCATTCGCTCGTCGAGGGGCTGACCGACTGGATCGAGGCCGACACCGAGGAGGCCCGGCTGCAGGCGGCGCACCCGCTGGACGTGATCGAGGGCGCGCTGATGGACGGGATGAACGAGGTGGGCGACCGCTTCGGCGCGGGCCGGATGTTCCTGCCCCAGGTGGTCAAGAGCGCGCGCGTCATGAAGCGCGCCGTGGCGCACCTCATTCCCTTCATCGAGGCCGCGAAGGCCCGCGACGGCGGCCGGCCCAAGGGGAAGATCCTCCTGGCCACCGTGAAGGGCGACGTGCACGACATCGGCAAGAACATCGTGGGCGTCGTGCTGCAGTGCAACAATTTCGAGGTCATCGACCTCGGCGTCATGGTGCCCGCCGCCACCATCCTCGAGACCGCGCGCGCAGAGGGGGTGGACCTGATCGGCCTGAGCGGGCTCATCACGCCCTCGCTGTCGGAGATGGCGTACGTGGCCGGCGAGCTGGCCCGCGAGGGGTTCACGCAGCCGCTCCTCATTGGCGGTGCCACCACCAGCCGCGCCCATACTGCGGTCCGCATCGCGCCGGCCTATCCGTCGCCGGTGGTGCACGTGCAGGACGCCTCGCGCGCCGTCGCGGTCGCGAGCAGCCTCCTCAGCGACGGGCTCCGGCCGGCGTTCGTGGCCGAGGCGCGCGCCGCGCAGGAGCGACTCCGAAAGGAGCACGCCGACAAGGACGCCGCGGCACTCCGCCCGCTGGCCGAGGCCCGGCGGCGCGCGGTGCAGCTCGAGTGGCCGGCCCCGCCGCCCAAGCCCAGCTTTCTCGGCGTGCGGGAGTTCCGGGCGTATCCGCTGGAGGACCTGGTGCCCCGGATCGACTGGACGCCGTTCTTCCAGGCCTGGGAGCTCAAGGGCATCTACCCGGCCATCCTCGACGATCCGACCACCGGCGCGGCGGCCCGCGAATTGATGGCGGATGCCGAGAAGCTGCTCGACGACATCGTGCGGAACCGCAAGCTCGAGGCGAACGCCGTGCTGGGGTTCTTCCCCGCCGCCCGCCAGGGCAGCGACGACATCGCGCTCTTCACGGACGAGAGCCGGCAGGACGTCCGCGCGGTCATCCACACGATCCGTCAACAGATGACCAAGGCAGAGGGCCGTGCCAATCGCGCGCTGGCCGACTACGTGGCGCCCGCGGAGGCGGGGCCCGATTACCTCGGGCTCTTCGCCGTGACGGCGGGGCACGGCCTCGACGCCATCGTGGCGGCGCGCGAGGCCGCCCACGACGACTACGGCGCCATCATGGCCAAGGTGCTGGCCGACCGCCTGGCGGAGGCGTTCGCGGAGCGGCTCCACGAGCGGGTGCGGCGGGAGCTCTGGGGCTACGCGCCGGACGAGTCGCTCGACAACGCCGCGCTCATCCGCGAGCAGTACCAGGGCATCCGGCCGGCGCCAGGGTACCCCGCCTGCCCGGAGCACACCGAGAAGCGGACCATCCTGGCGCTGCTCGAGGCCGAGTCGAGGGCCGGCATCCTGCTCACCGAGAGCTGCGCCATGCTGCCCACCGCCTCGGTGAGCGGGATGTACTTCTGGCACCCGGGCGCGGCGTATTTCGGCGTCGGCCGGATCGGTCGCGACCAGGTGGAAGACTACGCCCGCCGGAAGGGCTGGAACGTCGCCGAGGCCGAGCGGTGGCTGGCCCCCAACCTGGGCTACGAGCGTGCATGACGCGCGCGGGAGGATCCGGCATGGCTGACCTGCGCGCACTGCTGGCCGACGGCCACGTGCACGTGACGGACGGCGCGATGGGGACGATGCTCTACAGCAAGGGCCTCTTCCTCAACGTCTGTTACGACGAGCTCAACCTCCGGCAACCCGACGTCATCCGCGACATCCACCGGGAATACGTCCGCGCCGGCGCCGAGCTGATCGAGACCAACACCTTCGGCGCGAACCCGGTCAAGCTGGCGCACTATGGCCTCGCGGCCGAGACCGAGGCGATCAACGAGGCCGCCGCGCGGCTGGCGCGCGAGGCCGCGGGCGACCGGGCCGCCGTGGTCGGCGCGATCGGCCCGCTCGGCATCCGGATCGAGCCCTTCGGCGAGACCTCCGTCGAGGAGGCACGCGGCGCGTTCGCGCGGCAGGCCGCCGGGCTCCTGGCCGGCGGCGTGGACGGCTTCCTCTGCGAGACCTTCAGCGACGTGGAGGAACTGCGCGCCGCGGTGGACGCGATCAAGTCGGTGTCGGACCTCCCCATCATCGCGCAGATGACCGTCGGAGAGGACGGCCGCACGCACTACGGCACCGCGCCCTCGGCGTTCGGCCCCGCCATCGCCGCGATGGGCGTGGACGTGATCGGCGTGAACTGCTCGGTGGGCCCCCACGGCGTGCTGGAGGCCATCGAGCACCTGGCCCGGGTCGTCAGCCTGCCGCTCAGCGCCATGCCGAACGCCGGGCTCCCGCGCGATGTGGGCGGGCGGAAGATGTACATGGCGTCGCCGGAATACATGGCGAGCTACGCAAAGCGGATGGTGGAGGCGGGCGCGCGGTTCGTGGGCGGGTGCTGCGGCACCACGCCGGAACACATCAAGGCGATGGTGGGCTTCGTGCAGAGTGCGGCGCCCCGGCACGCCCACGTGACGATCGCTCCCGCGGCGGCACAGGGCGTCGAGCCGGTGCCGCTCGCCGAGCGCTCGAAACTCGGCGCCAAGCTGGCCAGGGGCGAGTTCGTCACCACGGTGGAGATCGTGCCACCCAAGGGAGTGGACCCGTCGCCGATGTACGCCCAGGTCCGCGCGCTCAAGGCGGCCGGCGTGGACGCCGTGAACGTGCCCGACGGCCCGCGCGCGCAGAGCCGGATGGGCGCCCTGTTGTCGGGGCTGCTCATCGAGCGGGAGGTGGGGCTCGAGGCGGTGGTCCACTACGCCTGCCGCGACCGCAATCTCCTCGGGATGCTGAGCGACCTGCTGGGCGCCGCCGCCGCGGGCCTCCGAAATCTCCTCATCATCACCGGGGACCCGCCGAAGATGGGGCCCTATCCGGACGCGACCGCCGTCTTCGACATCGACGCGATCGGGCTCACCAACCTCGTGTCGCGGCTCAACCACGGGCTCGATCCCGGCGGCAACGCCATCGGCTCGCCGACCAAGTTCGTGATCGGGGTGGGCGTCAACCCCGCGGCGCCGGACTTCGAGCGCGAAATGGCGCGCCTGGCGTGGAAGGTGGATGCGGGCGCAGAGTACGCCGTCACTCAGCCGGTGTTCGACCTCGACCAGCTGGACCGCTTCCTCGACCGCGCCTCGAAGCACGACCTCCCGATCGTGGCCGGCATCTGGCCGCTGGTGTCGCTCCGCAACGCCGAGTTCCTGGCCAACGAGGTGCCCGGCGTATCCGTACCGCCCGCCGTGCTGGAGCGGATGCGCCGGGCCAGCGCCGTCGGCAAGGAGGAGGGCCTCGCGGAGGGCGTGCGCATCGCCCGCGAGATGCTGGCGGCGGTGCGGGGGCGGGTGCGGGGCGTCCAGATCGCCGCGCCGCTCGGCCGGGTGCCGGTGGCGTTGGAGGTGCTCGCCCCGCATTGAACGGCCGGCGGCCTGCGGGTATCTTCCCGCTCGTCCCGTGACCCCGCCCGGCGGGGAGGATTCCCATGACCGACCTGACGACCGCGCCGCTCCCGCTCACGACGCTCAGCGAGGAAGAGGAGATGTTCCGCAGCGCGGTCCGCGAGTTCGCCGAGACCGAGATCCGGCCGCATGTGCATGAGATGGACGCCCGCGCCCAGTTCAACCTCGACATCATCCCGAAGTTCTTCGAGCTCGGCCTGATGGGCATCGAGATCCCCGAGCAGTTCGGGGGCGCCGGCGGCAACATCTTCCTCGCCGTGCTGGCCATTGAGGAACTGGCCCGGGTGGACGCCTCCGCGGCCATCTACGTCGACGTCCACAATACCCTCGTCAACAACTGCGTCCTCCGCTGGGGATCGCCCGACATCCACCAGCGCTACCTGCCGCGCCTGGCCGGCGGGATGCTCGGCGCGTTTGCGCTGTCGGAGCCGGCGAGCGGCAGCGATGCCTTCGCGCTGGAAACGAAGGCGGAACGCAAGGGTGACCACTGGGAGCTGACCGGCCGCAAGTTCTGGATCACCAACGGCGGTGAGGCAGAATTCTTCATCGTGTTCGCCAACACCGACTTCGCGAAGGGCTACAAGGGCATCACCGGGTTCCTCATCGAGCGGGACTTTCCGGGCTTCAAGGTCGGCAAGAAGGAGGACAAGCTCGGCATCCGCGCCTCCAGCACGACGGAGCTCATCCTCGAAAACTGCGTGGTGCCCGACCAGAACGTCCTTGGGCCGGTCGGCCAGGGATACAAGATCGCCATCGAGACCCTCAACGAGGGCCGCATCGGGATCGGCGCGCAGATGATCGGGGTGGCCACCGGCGCGCTCGAGGCCGCCACGGCGTACGTGAAGGAGCGGAAGCAGTTCGGCAAGCCGATCGCCGAGTTTCAGGGCATCCAATTCCAGCTGGGCCAGATGGCCACGGAACTGGAGGCGGCGAAGCTGATGGTCTACAACGCGGCGCGCATCAAGTGCGCGGGCCAGCCCTTCCTCCGCGAGGCCGCCATGGCCAAGCTGTTCAGCTCGCAGGTGGCCGACCGCATCACCTCGCAAAGCCTCGAGCTGTTCGGCGGATACGGGTACTCAAAGGAGTACCCGGCGGAGAAGTTCTACCGCGACGCCAAGATCGGGACGATCTACGAGGGCACCAGCAACATGCAGCTGCAGACGATCGCCAAGCTCCACCTGAAGTAGCCCGAGGGCGCCCCGAGCCGCGGAAAGGCCCCCCGGAAGGCTCCGGGGGGCCGATTGTTTCGATTCTGAACACCGCCCAATATCCAACTCTTGACGCCACAAGGGGTTGGCTCGTACTATTGGGATGCAGCCCGCGGCCACCGCCGCGGGCTGCAGTTTCTGGCCTGTTGCATGGGTTCCTCGCGACCTGCCCGCCCCGTCTCACGGGCGGGCCCCGCTCCCCCCGGGAACCCGCCGGGAACGGTCTTTGCTACAAGGATATGGCGGACGGCTCCCCTGCCGGACCCCAGACATCAACCAGGCGGTACCCCCGTGACGCGTTCTCGCGCGCCCCGCTCTGCTCTTCGCGCCGTGCTCGGCCTCGCTGCCCTCGTGGGCGGCCTGTCCGTGTTGCCGGCCGTGGCCAGCGCGCAGAGCGACGCCGAGGTGCAGCGGGCCCTGGATTCCTGGTACAAGCGCGCCAAGCGCCGCGCACCGGGCCAGTGGGGCATCGCCATCGCCGACCAGACCGGCCGCATCTTCTGGAGCGTCGCCGAGGACCAGCCGCTCCTTCCCGCCTCGACCGTCAAGCTCTTCACGACCGGATTCGCCCGGAGCACGCTGGGCGGCAACGCCCGCCTGGCCACGCGCGTGGTCGGCACCGGCATGGTGGAACCCACGACGGGCCAGTGGATGGGTACCTGGGCCCTCGAAATGAACGGCGACCTCTCGCTCGAGCGAGCCACCCGGCAGGGACCCCAGCTGGCCGACCTGGCGCAGCAGCTCGCGGCCCGCGGAATCAGGCACCTCCAGGGACCCCTCGTGGTCCGGAGTGCCGACGGGCCCGCCGATGCCACGTTCCCCTCCGTCTGGGCCTCGCGGCATCGGGGCCGGCTCTTCGCCCCGCCCATCGGCGCCATCACCCTGCATGAAAACGTCGTGGACTTCACGGTGCGGCCCGGCGGCAAGGTCGGCGCCCGCCCGGTCATCATCGGCGAGTCGCCGCGCGGCGTGGGCCAGCTGATCACCAACCGCGCCAAGACCGTCGCCGGCCGGCGGTCGTCGCTTCGCCTGTCTTCCACCACGGCTGGCGGCTGGGTGCTTTCCGGCAACATCGGGCGGTCGTCTCGCGCCCGGCGGCTCAGCTCCGTGGCCAACAACCCGGAGGCGGTGCTCCGCGCCGTCTGGGGGGGCGCGCTCCGCGACGCCGGCATCCAGTGGGACCAATCGTTCGCGCTCTCCTCCGCCACGGTGCTCGACAGCACGGTGGTGCTGGCCCGGGTAGAATCGCCCACGCTCGACTCGCTCGCCTCCGAGGTCAACACCCGGAGCCTGAACATCGGCGCCGAGCTTCTGCTCCGGTGGGCGGGCGGTGCCACGAACGCCGCCGAGAAGCTGATGGCGCACATCCGCGCGGTGACCGGCGCCACGAGCGGCGTGCACCTCGTGGACGGCAGCGGCCTCTCGAGCGACGACCGGATCGCGCCGGCGGTGTTCATCTCCTACCTCAGCCGCTTCCCGATGACGCCGGAGGGGAAGAACTTCCCGCTCCTGCTCCCGGCCAACGGCCAGGGCACCCTCGGCCGCCTCGGCGGCATGCCCGGGCGCGGCGTGGTCCGCGCCAAGACCGGCACCCTCGGCAACGTGAGCACGCTGGTGGGGTACCTGGGCCGGCCGGAGGGAGTGCTCGTGGTGACGCTGATGTACAACGGCGGGTGGTCCCACACGGCGCGCCAGGAACAGTGGCGGCTCTTCCGGACGCTGGGCGCCGATGCGGTGCAGATCCCGGCCGATGAATCTCCGGATGTCGAGCCGGCCCAACTGGGCGGCGAGGACGAGGCTCCGCCCCGGACGCTGCTGGGGCTCGGGCTGAATTAGGCGTGGGAAATTGAAGAAATATTCACGGGGCGGCCGCACAGGCCGCCCCGTTTGCGTTTCGGAGCCGGGGGCACAATGTTGCCTTCGTTCCCCGTGATCCCCCATCCAGTTCGGTCGAGGGAGTCGTGCCATGGCATTGCGCAAAGGCGTCTACATCGTGCCCACCAACCGCTGGTACATCGAGCGGACCGTCTGGTTGATCGCCGGCGTCGTCCTGCTGACAGGCACCTCGCTGGCCGCGCTCGTCGATCCGCGGTGGGTGTTCCTCGTCATCGCCACCGGCGCCGCCTCGATCGTGGTGTCGCTCACCGGCTTCTGCGTCGTGGGCAATGTCCTGCGCCTCCTCGGCTTCACCCCGATGCTCGGCGCGGAGAAGACCACCCGCGGCAACTTCTACTTCATGCAGACCGACTCCTGGTACCTCGAGCGCCGGATTTACCTGGCCGTGGGCATCAACATCTCGGTCGCCTCCACGCTCTCGCTGGTGCACAGCCCCTGGTGGCTCGCCTTCACCGGGTTCGTGGGGGGCGCCATGGTCTGGTTTGCCGCCACCGGATACTGCATCATGGCGAACGGGCTGTACTGGCTCGGTGCGGAGCCACGACTGTCGCCGGAAGCGAAGGCCACCTGCCCGACGGCCGCGAAGGCCGGCGCGGCCGCGGTGTTGCCGCCCACGCAGCAGGGCATTGCATGAAGGTGAAGGTGTTCGACCGGCAGGGGCGATTGGTGGGGCCGGTCGAGTCGGCGGCGGTCCGGCGCACGGATGCGGAGTGGCGGGCCCGGCTCACCAAGGAGCAGTTCGAGGTGGCGCGGGGCAAGGGCACCGAGCGCCCGTTCTGCGGCACGCTGCTCGACAACAAGCTGGAGGGCGTGTACGCCTGCGTCTGCTGCGGCCTGCCGCTCTTCTCCTCGCAGGCCAAGTTCGAGTCCGGCACGGGCTGGCCGAGCTTCTTCCAGCCAGTCGCGGCGGAGAACGTGGCCACCCACCGCGACACCAGCTACGGGATGGTCCGGGAGGAAATCCTCTGCGTGCGATGCGACGCCCACCTGGGGCACGTGTTCAATGACGGTCCCCGCCCGACCGGCAATCGTTTCTGCGTGAATTCGGAATCGCTGGTGTTCACCCCGGCCGCCGAGCTGGCCAGCCTGGCCGACCCGGCTGCCGGGGAATGAAAGGAGCTAGAACCGCCAGGTGAGCCCGCCGTAGATCTGCGTGAGTGTGCTGGTGCCCGGGTTGGCCGGGTCCTTCTGCCGGAGCCCCGAGAACGAGAAGTACCACTGGCGGGCCAGCGCCACGTCGAGGTCCACACCGTACCAGGTGGACCGCTGCAGCGAAGCGATGTTGGGATTGTCCTCCTGCCGGAGGCCCGCGTTCAGGTCCACGTGGATCATCGTGACCGGATCGAAGCTGACGTGCCCGGAATAAAGCTGCCCGTTGGTGCGCGCCGCCGCCGGGTTGAGACCAGTGGAATCGTTCTCGTTCTGGTACCAGGTAGCCCGGACCGAGAAGCCGAGGCTGAGCGGGGCCACCCGGTTGGCGCCGACCGTGGTGGTGAAGGAGTTCGCCCCCAGCACCGTGGCGCCGGTGCTCCGCCGCCAGTCGCCGCCCAAGTAGAACATCCGGCCGGTGTACTGGACACCCGCGCCGTAGCCCTCCCGGTAGGCATCGTCGAAATTCGTTTCCGGATTGATGAAATCACGGATCAAGCGGACGCTGCGGCGCTTGTCGTAGGTACCGTTGATCGACAGCCAGGCCTTCGGCCGGAATGAGACGTTGGCGAACTGGCTGGTGAACGACAACGCGCTCGTCTCGGCGTTGGGCCCCTCCAGCTTCCAGGGTCGGTAATAGTCCACCTCCTGCAGCAGGTAGAGCGAGAGGTAGCGGTTGTTCACGCTGGCCTGCGCGATGCCCCACTCCCGCCGTTCCGTGCTTCCCTCGTACGAGCCGACCGCCCCGAGCGTCACCGCGGACGCGGTCATCCCGCCGGGCCGGTTGTGCAGCGTCACGTAGGCGCCGAAGTCGTGGACGCCGCTGGAAAAGTCGAGCGTGGACGGATCGGGCTCCCAGCCGACGAACCCGCCCGCGCTCAGTTTCTGCCCGTTGACCTCGACCAGGGCGCCGTCGAACAGCCCGATCGAGCTGATCGCGTTCAGGTACTGGCGGCCGGCGGCCACGCGGAAGTGGGCCTCGGGCGCGTTCCACATGAGCACCGCCTGATAGACGCGGGTGTGGCCGTCCACCGAACTGGTGCCGGCGGACGACGTGGTCGTCTGCCGCGCCCGCACGTCGACCGCCACGCCAAGCGGGGTCCCGCCCACCGCCAGCCCGTAGAGCCGCGCGTCGAGGGAAGGCTGGTTGAAGCCGTTGCTTCCGGCCTGCTGGCCCGCCACGGCGGTGTTCGTGGTCGCGCGAAGGTACCGGGTGCCGATGCGGCCGTGCAATCCCTGCCCGCTCAACCTGCGCGGCCGCGGAACCGCCAGGGGCGCGCCGACCGCGATTTGCTGCACGGTCGCCTGGCGATGGAAGCGGACCCTGTCGCCCAGCGCGAGGTCGGCCGTGCCTTTCACCAGCGCCGTGTTGGACTTGTGCGAGGCGAGGAACTTGACCTGAAGCGTGGCCACCACGGAATCGCCGTGGAGCACTGAAACTTCCGCGCCTTCGACCAACCCCTCCAGTCGACCGGCGTTGATGTAGATCTCCGCGCCGGAAATGAAGGAAATCGTGGAATAGACGGCGGCGGTGTCCGGTGGAGCGGCGCTGTCCTGCACCGGGGGCGCAAGGCCCTCCATGACCGGCGCCGCCGGTTTCGGCGCGGGCACGGCGGTGTCTGCCGGCGGGGGCATGGACGGCTGCGACACCGTCCCCAGCGAGATCGTCTCCCGTGGCGGCGTGGACGCCGGGGCGACCACCACCGGCGGAGCGGCCTGGGTCGCCGGCGTCGAGACGGGAGTGGCAGGAGGTGCCTTCGTGACCGTGGGCGAGGTAATCGCCGGCGGCGTGTTCGAGGGCGGCGCAACCGTCTGGCGCGCCGGCGCCGGCGGTTTCGGCGCCTGGGTGCCGGTGTTGCCGGACGGCACCGCCTTCAGGGTCAGCGCCACCGCCGCACCGGAGACCACCGCGCCCTGGGCCGCGGAGGTGGGCGGGGTTGCCCGCGTGGTGTCCGCCGTCAGCGTGACGGGGAGCTGATACCCGGGCTCCGCCACGACGCTGTCGATGTCCTTCCGTGGCACCAGGAAGGTCGCGCCGGACTTCTGGCTCCTGACCCGGAGGCCGTTCGGCCCGTTGTCCGCGAGCACCTGGCCCCGGATGACCGCGCCTTCCTTCAGGTAGATCAGGGCGGTTGCACCGGGCGCGCCGACGCTCACCGCCGGATCGCCGGGGAGGTTCTGGGCGTGTCCCTCCCCGACCCCCAGGCACGCCAGGAGGACGAGCGCGGGGAAGAAGGCTCCCCACCGGCGCCCAGCATCGACGTGGGTCACGGCTTCGATCCGTTCGCGTGGCAGCCCGACCGGACGCAGTCGCTCGGCGTGTAGTTCTTGCCGCGGTGCGTGTCGGTTTGCACCTGCGCATGGCAGTTGAGGCAGAGCAATGACGGCGTCGAGGCGTAGGGCTGCCCCAGCCGGTGGCACTCGGCGCAGCTGCTCCACTTGCTGAGGTGCTTCCCGCTGTAGATCCGGAACTGGCTCACGCTGCCGTCGTGGGCCGTGAACCGCGCGCCGGTCCAGCCGGCCACCAGCGCGTGGCAGGTGGTGCAGGTGGTCGAGAAGTTGGCCCCCGCGTGGTTCGGGTCCGTGGTGGCCACGAACTCGGCGTGGTGACAGCCGTCGCAGGTCCGCTGGACCGCCGAGTACGGCATGGTGGTATGGCACTGGGTGCACTGGACCAGCGTCGAGCTGTGCACGCCGGTCAGCGCGATCGGCGTCGTCGGGTGGTTGACCGTGGCGCCCGTCCAGTTGGCCACCACCTGGTGGCAGGAGGCGCAGTCGGTGCTGTACCCGGCGGCCGTGTGGTTCGGGTTCGACGTGGCCAGGTAGTCGGCGTGGTGGCAGCCGTCGCAGGTCTGCTTGACCGTCGAATACGGCATCGTGGTGTGGCACTGGCTGCACTGGACCAGGTTGGCGCTGTGCGGCCCGGTCAGGGCGATCGGCGACGTCGGGTGGTTGAACGTGGCGCCGAGCCACCCGGCCACCAGCCCGTGGCACGTGGTGCAGGTGGTCGAGAAGTTGCCCGCCACGTGGTCCGGGTCCTTGGCCGCGACGTACTCGGCGTGGTGGCAGCCGTCGCAGGTCTGCTTGACCGTCGAGTAGGGCATCGTGGTGTGGCACTGGGTGCACTGGACCAGGTTGGCGCTGTGCACGCCTGTCAAGGCGATCGGCGTCGTGGGGTGATTCACCGTGGCCCCGGCCCAGTTAGCCACCACCTGGTGGCAGGTGGCGCAGTCGATGCCGTATCCCGCCGCCGAGTGGTTCGGGTTGGTGGTGGCCACGTACTCCGCGTGGTGGCAGCCGTCGCAGGTCTGCTTGACCGTCGAGTAGGGCATCGTGGTATGGCACTGGGTGCACTGGACCAGCGTGCTGCTGTGCGCCCCGGTGAGCGCGATCGGGGAGCTGGGGTGGTTGAAGGTCGCCCCGGCCCAGTTGGCCACCGCCTGGTGGCAGGAGGCGCAGTCGGTGCTGTACCCGGCCGCGGCGTGGTTCGGGTTCGTCGTCGCCACGTACTCCGCGTGGTGGCAGCCGTCGCAGGTCTGCTTGACGGCGG
>DAOMFQ010000003.1:0-26175 GCA_035429905.1 Gemmatimonadales bacterium | reverse complement strand
GGGCCTGGCGAAGCCGGCGGCGATGTGCGCCGCGAGAGCGCGCGGCGCGGCCCGCGTGAGCCACGCCGCCGCCCGCGCGATCGGCCCCGACATGACGTGGCTCCGGTTCCGGACATATCCGTGGAGCCCGGCCCGAGCCACCGCGCGCGCCTGCTGCATGAGCACGCGGGAGGGCGGGGAGTCCAGATGCGCGGCCGCGAACCAGCCGGTGTCCACCGGACCCGGGCAGAGGCAGGTGCAGCGCACCCTCGTTCCGCGGAGCTCCACGTGCAGCGCCTCGCTCCAGCCCAGCACGTACGCCTTGCTGCCGCCATAGGTCGAGAGCCAGGGCAGGCCCTGGAAGGCGCCGATGCTCGCCACGTTGAGGAGGCCTCCGCGCCGCCGCGCCACCATCCCCGGCAAGAGGCGCAGTGCCAGCTCGGTCGCGGCCCGGACGTTGAGGTCCACGACCCGCAACTGGGCGTCCACCGGCGCGTCGTGCCCCCGGCCGACCAGGCCGATGCCGGCATTGTTGACCAGGTGGTCCACGGCCGTGCCCCGTGCCGCGAGCTCGTCCACCAGGCCGGCCACGGCGCCCGGGGCCGTGAGGTCGAGCCGCAGGACGTCGACGCTGGCGCCCATCGCGCGGGCCCGGCCCGCCACGGCGTCGAGGCGATCTGGTCGGCGCGCCGTCAGGAGGAGGTGTGCCCCCGTGGGGGCCAGCAGGTCGGCAAAGGCCGCGCCGATGCCGCCCGACGCGCCGGTGATGAGCACCGTGGTCCCTTCGAAGAGCGCGCGCACTAGGGGTTCTCCCGCGCCGCCGCCCGCGTCTTCCGCATGGACAGGACCACCGATCCGCCGAGAATGCCCACGATGACTCCGAGCGAAATGCCGATCGGGACGTGGAAGAGGCCGTTCAGCACCATCTTGAGGCCGACGAACACCAGGATGGCGGCGACGCCGGGCTTCAGGTACTCGAACCGGTCCATCATCCCGGCCAGCACGAAGAACAGCGCCCGGAGCCCGAGGATGGCGAAGACGTTCGAGCTGTACACGATGAACGGGTCGCGGGTGACGGCGAAGATGGCAGGGATGCTGTCGATCGCGAAGACGAGGTCGGACCACTCGACCACGAGCAGGACGATGACAAGCGGCGTAGCCAGCCACTGCCCGCGGATGCCCCGGGTGAGGAACTTCTGGCCGTCGTAGGCGTCCACCATCGGGATGAAGCGCCGGGCCAGGCGCACGAGCGGGTTCCGCTCCGGCTCGATCCGGTCGCCGGACCCGCGGAACATGCGGATTCCGGTGAGGACCAGGATGCCGCCGAAGAGGTAGATGATCCAGCTGAACTGCTGCAGGAGCAGGGCGCCGAGGGCGATCATGATGGCGCGCATCACCAGCGCGCCGAGAATGCCCCACTTGAGGATCCGCGGCTGCAGCTCAGCCGGGACGGCGAAATACTGGAAGATCAGCAGGAACACGAAGAGGTTGTCCACGCTGAGCGACAGCTCGATCACGTACCCGGTGTAGTACTCGAGCGCGGTGCGGGTGCCCTCCCGCGCCCAGAGGAACACGCCGAACAGCAGCGCCAGTGCCACCAGGCCGGCGCTCCAGCTCAGCGCCTCCCGGAAGGAGAGGACGTGCGACTTCCGGTTCAGGACGCCGAGGTCGAGGATCAGGAGCCCCACGACGAGCACGCTGAAGCCGATCCAGACCGCCGGAGGATGCACGCCCATCTAGAACCCCGGCTCGGTGGCGTGGATCGGATCGTTCAGGAGGATGGCCAGCATCGGGCTTCCCTTCGGAGTTTCGTGTTGCCCTTCGGGCACGATCAGGAGGGCGTTGGCCCGCACCATCGAGGTCAGGATGCCGGAGCCCTGCGGGCCCGTGAGGCGCGCTTCCGGGCCCGCGGGCCCGTCGGTGATGATGGCGCGGAGAAAGTGCTGCAGCTTCGGCTTGAGCGAGATGGGCTCTGCGGCACGCACCTGTGTGGCGCGGCGGAAGGGGAGGCGATGGCCCGCCATCGCCCGGATGGCTGGGCGCACGAAGAGCTCGAAGGTGACCATGGCACTCACCGGATTGCCGGGCAGCCCGACCCACGGCACGCCGAGCACCTGTCCGAAACCCACCGGCGCCCCCGGCCGCATCCGCAGCTTCCAGAACGCGAGCGATCCCCCCATCTCCGCTACGACCGCGCGCAGGTGGTCGTGTTCCCCGACGCTGATGCCGGCGCTGGTCACCAGCAGGTCGCATTCCGGCGCCCGCGCCAGATGTTCGCGCAAGCTCGCGGGCGTGTCCTGCGCCAGGCCGAGGTTGAGCGGCTCGCCGCCGGCCAGGCGGACCAGCGCGGCGAGGGTGTGGCTGTTGGAGCTCGCCACCTTCCGCCCGCTGAGGATCTCCTCCGGCTGGTCCACGTCCACGATCTCGTCGCCGCCACCCAGGATGCCGACGCGCGGCCGGCGGAACACCAGCGGGTGCGCCACTGCCAGCGAGGCCAGCACGCCCAGCTCGGCCGCGCCCAGCTCGGCGCCGGCCTCGAGCACCGTCGCGCCGCGCCGGATGTCCTCGCCGACGTGGCGGAGGTTGATGCCGGCGTCGCGGTCGCTGCGGATCTCGACCACCTCGACGCCAAGGTCGGTGTCCTCCTGCCGGATGACGCCGTCGGCCCCGGTGGGGAGCGGCGCGCCGGTGAAGATGCGGGCGCACTCGCCGCGCTCGAGGGTGCGGGTCGGGAAGCGGCCGGCCGGAATCTGCTCGACCACGCGGAGCCGCACCGGGCGGTCAGCGGTGGCGCCCTGCACGTCTGCGGCGCGCGCGGCGTACCCGTCCATGGCGGAGTTGGTCCACGCGGGCAGGTCGAGGGGGCTCACCAGCGGCTCGGCGAGGACGGTGCCGAGGGCATCGTCGAGGGGAATGCGGAGCGTGGGCTGCCGCGGCACCGCGGCCAGGATGCGGAGGGCGGCCTCCCGCGCGGAGAGTGCGTTCACGGCCCGATGACCCGGGCCCCGTCCCATCCAATGTTGGCGAGAAACTGCAGCCACATCGTGTCGCGGAAGCGGAGCACACGGCAGTCGGCCTGGAAGTCGCCATCGGTCACGACGGCCAGCCACTGGTCGGCCGTGGCGGAGGCGGCGTTGTAGAGGGGCGTCTTGGCGGCGGCGGTGCGGAAGACCTCGATCTTGGGGAGCGGGTACGACGTGAACCCCTCGACCAGCACGATGTCCGCGCCGTCGAGATACCGCTGCGCCAGCGCCACCGGGTCCTGATCGTCGGGGGCCCGCTCGAACAGCACCCGCACGTCGGGCGAGGCGATGAGCACCCGCTCGGCGCGCCCCTCGTGGAAGTGCCGGTAGCTGTCGGTGCCGGGGGTGTCGGCGTTGGCGGGGTGGCTGGCGTGCTTGATGGTCATGACCCGCTTGCCCCGCCGCACGTACTCGGCGGCCAGGGCGACGGCCAGCGTGGTCTTGCCCGCGTCCTTGCGGCCTACGATTGAGAGGATGCGAGTCGCCGCCACAGCGCGTCCGCCTGGGTGAGGTCGTCCGGGGAATTCACGTTGAAAAAGAGGACGGCCGGATCGCCGCAGGCGGCGACCGTCTCGGCAGGGAGGATACAGGTTCTGACGGCGGAGTGGAAGGCGATGGCCCGAAGATCTCCCGCGGCGATGGCCGCCTCGATGGCCGGCGCGCAGGCCGGGCCGTACCCGGCGCACATTGGCTCCACCCCGCGACGCCCTCCGCTCGACGGGAGCACGGCGTCGGCCCCGCCCAGCTCGGCGGCGAGTAGACGAAGCAGCGCGGCCGACACGAATGGCATGTCCCACGCGACGCACACGACCGGCCCCGGGCCGGCCGTCACCGCCGTCAGGATGCCGCCGAGGGCCCCGGTGCCGGGGCGCACGTCGGGCACGACCGGCAGGCCGGCGCGCCAGGTGTGTGCGGCGGGATCATTCGCGACGAGCAGGGGGAGGGGACCGAAGGCGTCGCGGAAGGCGTCCACCAGGCGGTCCAGGATTCGCCGCCCGCCCACCGATTCGAGCCCCTTGGGGAGGCCGCCAAACCGCGTGGCGCCTCCGCCGGCCAGGATGGCGCCGCGCACAGCGGGAACGGCCGCTTCAGTACCGACGGCCGCGCTTCTTCTCAAGCACGATATCCGCGCCGATGACGATGCTGAAGAGGTTCTTCCACTCGTTGGCGATCTCGGGGGTGTAGACGCCCGGGGACGTCGGACTCGTGACGGTGGCGATGCTGACCACGTTGTCACGCACTTCGGTGCGCAGCTGCCATCCCTTGCCGAGGACGGCAGTGAAGCCGGCCCCGAAAACGAAGGCGGTCGTGACCCGCGTGTCGGACGGGTCATCGTAGATCAGGAGCTCGAAGTTGCCCCCGGGAGTGCTGATCATTCCCCCCATCTGGATGGGGCTCAGGTTGCTCACCAGGATTCCGATCTGGGCGCGGAGATAGGGCGAGAGGGGCCGGTCGGACGCCACCCGGAATACGGGCCCCAGCGAGAGCAGCACGGCCGAACTCGACTTGGCGGCGCCGTTGATGCTCGCGCAGGCCTGCTGAGTGCGCGTGGACGGGTTTGGCGACGCGACGGCGCACTCATCCTCGAGTCCCACGCCCATGAAGAACGCCTCCCCGACGATCCCCAGCGCGGGCTTGGGAAAGTACATGCCGGAGAAGAGCAGGCCGATCGATCCGTTGATGTTCCGGGCAAGGTCCAGCTCGTCGACCCCGATACCGGGCGGCGGGACCAGAATCGGCTGGCCCTGGACGGACCAGAGGTCGGTGCCCCCGGTGTAGGTGAGGGCCATCGTGAACAGCAGCTGAGCCTGATCCTCGGTCTTCTGGGCGGCGGCGGGCGCGACGGGCGCCAGCACCGCCATCGCGGCGAGGATCATCGGAACTCTCATCACACCCCCAGCGTGTTGTGATCGACGGCCAGGCAGCGGTCCATCACGACCCGGATCCCCTCTGCCTCGAGCCGCCGTGCGGTCGCCGCGTCCTCCACGCCAAGTTGCATCCAGACGAGCCGCGGCCGCACGGCCAGCAGGTCGTCGAGCAGGGCGGGAACGAACTCTGAGCGCCGGAAGAGGTTCACGATGTCGAGTGGCCCGGTCGTGGCGGCGGACCGGAGGTCGGCGTGCACCGGTTCACCCAAGGTGACGCCCCCGGCGGGGTGCACAGGCACAATGGTGTAGCCGGCCTGCTGAAGGTACAGCGCCACGCCGTAACTGGCCCGGTGCGGCTTCCGGCTCAACCCGACCACCGCAATCCGCCGCGCGGCACGGAGGATCTCCTTGAGCTCCGCGTCGCTCGGTGCGCTCACGAGGCGCCGGCCGGCAGGTGCACTTGCGGCGTGCCGCTCACGGCGCGCCCCACGAGGACCATCCCCGAGCGCCGCGCCACTTCCACCGCGAGGGTCGAGGGCACCGACGGGGTCGCCACCCACGCCAGCTCCGCCCGTGCCGCCTTGTAGGCCAGTTCCGCCGAAATGCGCCCCGTCACCAGCAGCCCGAGTCCGGATACCGGCCGCCGCGCGAGGAGCGCGGCTCCCAGCACCTTGTCCACCGCGTTGTGGCGGCCGATGTCCTCGGCGTGGTGGAAGAGCTCTGCGCCGTCGGTCAGCGCGGCGGCGTGCACGCCACCGGTGTCCTGGTACCGGGTCCCGCGCGCGAAGAGCTCCTTGAATCGCTCGCGCAGCACCGTGACGCCGGGAGGGTGCCCGCGGAGCGGCCGCGACGCCACCGAGGCCGGATCGGCCAGGAAGGTGGACACCGCGCCGCACCCGGACGCGAGCACCGGCCGCCGCCGCTCCGCCGCCACCGCCAGCAACCGCTCCTCGGGTACGTCTGCCCAGAAGCCGAGATCGGTGGCGCAGGGCCGAAGATGCACCTGGTCCACTGAATTGACGTAGCCCTCGCCGAAGAGCCAGCCGAGCACCAGTTCCTCGAGGAACTCCGGCGTGCACATCCAGGTGACGGCCGGGATGTGATTGATCTCCAGCCAGACCGGCACTTCTTCCACCGCCGCGGGCGTTTCGCCGCGGCCCCGGCGGCCCGGGGTAGGGGCCTGGTCAGTCGTGTCCGGTGCAGTCGGCATGCAGGGTGTCATCCTCGGCCACGCGAACCCGCTGCAGCGCGACGCCGGCGGGAAGCCGGCGCGCGATACGCGAGAAGAGCCATTGCGCGAGCGCTTCGCAGGTCGGCAGGGCTCGCCCGGGGGCGAACTCCGGCACGTCCCGGTCAATATGCGCCCCATCGAGCGGTTTGACGACCTCGTCGGCGAGAATGCGGTCCAACAGCGGGAGGTCGAGGACCATGGTCATCGTCGGATCCAGCGGCCCGGTGACCGTGACCGCGCAGCGGTAGTGATGGTCGTGACCGGGCGGCTCCGCGAGGGCGCCGAAGGCGGCGTGGTTTTCGGCAGGGGTCCAGTCGGGACGCCAGTAGCGGTGCCAGGCGTGGAAGGCGACGGTGCGTGTGAGCGAAACCGGCATCGGCGCCCCCGGGGCGTCAGAAGGAGTAGCCGACTCCCACCTGGTACCAGACGTTGGAGAGGTAGTTGTTGATGGCGTACGACTGGAGGATGCCCGTGATGTCCTCGTAGTACGGCGGCGGGTAGGCCAGCCGCCAGAACGCGCCGCGGATCTCGGCCCGGATGAATGAGCGGGGGTTGACGTAGACCCGGGTGCCCGCGAACGGGGCGAAGTAGAACCGCCCGCCGAAGTCGTAGGCGTCCACGCTTTCCGTGGAGGAGGACCGCCAGGCGTACCCGATCCCGCCCCCGATATAGGGGGCCAGCCGGTGCCAGGTCTTGCCGCCGGTGATGGTGTACTGCACGTCGGTCTCGAACAGCCAGACCGGCGATGGGATGTTGCCCGAGACCGCGAGGTTACCGGCGAGGTCCCGGTACACGCGCGCGCCGACGAGGTCGGCGTATTGCACCGCGACGGAAAACTCGATCGGGCCGCTCAGGGCGATGCCGAACCGCCCGCCGTAGGCCGGCCCATCGTGCGGTCCGAGTCCCAGGACCCCCCCGCTGCCGCCGATGTAGCCGCCCAGCGCGGTGAGCGTCATCTTCTTCGGGATGTCGCGGTACGGGGAATCGCCGGGCGGATGGCCCACCTGCGCCGCGAGGGGAGTCGCGGCTCCGAGGAGGAGCAGGAATGCCAGGAAAGGACGCATGCGGTCAGGGCTCCCGGAGGTCGCGGCCCGTCATCTCGGGCGGCGGCGCAAGGCCAAGCAGGTTGAGCACCGTGGGGCCGACGTCGCACAGGGCCCCGCCGCTGCGAAGGCTCCCGCGCCCGGCGCGCACGGCGACAAAGGGAACGGGATTGGTCGTATGGGCGGTGTGGGGTCCGCCGGTGACAGGGTCCACCATCATTTCGCAGTTGCCGTGGTCGGCGGTGACCAGCACCGTGGCGCCCGAGGCCTCCGCCGCCGCGAGGACCCGGGCCAGGCAGCGATCGACGGTCTCGACGGCCTCGACCACCGCCGGCATCACCCCGGTGTGCCCCACCATGTCGGCGTTGGCGTAGTTGCACAGGATGAAGTCGTGCGCCGGCTTCGCGATGGCGCCGCAGAGGACGTCGGTGATCCCCTCCGCGCTCATCGCGGGCGCCAGGTCGTAGGTGGCCACCTTCTGCGACGGGACGAGGATCCGCTCCTCGCCGCGGTACGGCGTCTCGACCCCGCCGTTGAAGAAGTAGGTCACGTGCGGGTATTTCTCCGTTTCCGCGGTGCGGAGCTGGGTGCGCCCGGCGTCGGCCAGCACCTCCGACACGATGCGCGCCATCGAGAACGGCGGGAACGCCTGCGCAAAGGGAAAGGTCTGGTCGTACTGCGTCATGGTGACCAGCCCGGCCAGCGTGGGACGGGCGCCGGTGTCGAATCCGTCGAACCCGTGCACCGCCAGCGCCCGGCAAATCTGCCGCATCCGGTCGCTGCGATAATTGAAGCAGAAGACGCCGTCGCCGGTGCGGATCGGCGCGGCCGGAGCGCCGTCCTGCGTCAGGACCAGCGGCTTGACGAATTCGTCGGTCTCGCCGCGGGCGTAGGCGTCGCGCACCGCCTGCACGGGGTCGGTTTCCTGGCGGCCCACCCCGTGCACCATTGCGTCGTAGGCCAGGCGGGTGCGGTCCCAGCGCTTGTCGCGGTCCATCGCGAAGTAGCGGCCCGTGAGCGACGCGATGACGGCCCGCGACCCGGCCAGGCGGCGCAGGTCCGCCTGCAGGCGCGCCACGACGTCCGCCGCGGAGGTCGGCGCGGAATCGCGGCCGTCGAGGAACCCGTGCACCGCGATGCGCGGCACGTCATGACGGACCCCCAGCTCGACCGCCGCCAGCAGGTGCGTATCGATCGCGTGGACCCCGCCGGCGCCCAGGAGGCCCAGCAGGTGGAGCGTGCCGCCGGTGTCGCGGAGGCGCGCGCAGAGGTTGACCAGCGGCTCCAGCCGGAAGAACTCCCCGGTGCGGATGCTGCCGGAAATACGGACCAGATCCTGGGGCACCACCCGCCCGGCGCCGAGGTTGAGGTGCCCCACTTCGCTGTTGCCCATCTGCCCCTCGGGCAGCCCCACGGCCAGGCCGCTGGCGTCGAGGAGGGTCCTCGGTTCCGAGCTCCAGAGGCGATGCCAGACGGGGGTCCGAGCGAGTTCGATGGCGTTCCCTTCGCGCTCCGGCCGGTAGCCCCACCCGTCAAGCACGACGAGGACCACCTGGCGCGCCGGGCCGCTGGCGTTTGACATGCCTCTCCGCTGTTTCTACAATGCCTGACTGTGACTTACACCGCGCCGCAATCTAGTCCGGCCCTGTTCCGCCTACCAGTCTGGGCGGCGGCCGCCAGCCTCGTCCTGGCCATGGCGCCGCTTCGTCTCCCCGCCCAGTCGCGGGTGCCGCAGGCCACCCCCTTCCGGAAGGACCCGGGGGGCACCGTCCTGGCCACGGTCAGCGCCGGCGCCTCCGTGACTCCGGGCAAGACCCAGGGCGACTGGACCGCCGTGACCCTCGAGGGCTGGGTGTTCACCCGCTCGACCGGGACGACCACGCGCGACGGGTTCGACATCTCCATCACGGCGGCCAACGGCGAGAACCTCCGGAACGCCCCGAACGGCGCCATCGTCGCGCGGTTCGAGAACGGCGCCCTCCTCAACAAGGTGGGCACGCAGGGCGGCTGGACCCGCGTCCGGCGGAACGGCTGGGTCAGCGCCAAGGCGCTCGCGGGCAAGGCGCCTGCGGGGCAGGGGCGCACGGCCGCCGCCCCGCGCGACACCACGCCCGCCCCAGAGCAGCAGCCCGACCGCGTCCAGGCGCTCCGGGCCACCACGCTGGCCCTGGAGCCCGACGGCGCGCCCCTGGCCACGCTGCAGCCGGGCGCCTCGGGCCAGGTCGTCGGACGGAACGGCGAGTGGGTGCAGGTCCAGGTCCAGGGCTGGGTGCGCGAGGCCGACATGTCGGAGCCCGCTAGCTCGGCCATGCCTGGGGTCTCGGTGGCGCAGGTCCGCGCTGATCCCGCCAAGTACGTCGGGCAACTGCTCGACTGGCGGGTGCAGTTCATCAGCATCCAGACCGCCGACGAGCTTCGTCCGGAAATCCCGAGTGGCGCGAAGTACCTGCTGACGCGAGGCCCCATGCCCGAGCCGGGGTTCGTGTATGTCATCGTGACGGCGCAGCAGCTGCCCGTGTTCGAGGCGGCCTCGCCGCTCCAGGAATTCACGGTGCGGGGCCGGCTCCGCGCGGCGAAGACCCGCTACCTGCCGACGCCCGTGCTCGAGCTGGTCCAGGTGCTGGACTCGAAGGGAGAGACCGAATGAATGACATCCTGATGCAGCGCATCCAGCGGCGGCTGGAAGCGCTGAGCGACGAGCGCGGGTACCAGGTGCTCGACTACGTGGAGTTCCTCGAGAGCAAGTTCGCGGAGCGGGCGGCGCCCACCGGCGTCTTCGCGAAGTTCACGGAAACGGTCGAGGACACCATGCGCGCGGGCAAGCTGCCGATCAAGGCTATCAGCGGCACGATGGGCGTGATGGACAGCGCCGCCAAGGTGATGAAGGGCTTTGCAGCCGCGGGCAAGTCGGTCGTCGAGGAGGCGGTGCGCGCCGCCGAAGGGAAGCCCGCCGTGGCGCCGGGCGGCGAACCGGCCACCGTGAAGCCGGGCGAGGCCCCCAAGGCCGTGGTACCGCCCAAGACGCCGGCCACGCCGCCCAAGGCCTCAACGCCGCCCCCGAAGCCCGGCACCTGATCGTCACGCTCCTCCCCCGCCTCCAACCGGGAATGGTCCATGGCTACTGACGCCGCCTCCGCGCCCGACGGCGAACGTTTCGTCCAGGGCATCGGCCCGATCCAGGCGCTTTCGCTGGTCGTCGGCACGATGATCGGCTCCGGCATCTTCATCGTCTCGGCCGACATCGGCCGCGTGATGGGGGCCTGGGGCCCCGCCGGGCTGATGCTGGTGTGGGTCGTGACCGGGCTCATGACCATGGCGGGCGCGCTGAGCTACGTCGAGCTCGCGGCGATGATGCCGAAGGCGGGCGGGCAGTACGTGTTCCTGCGCGAGGGGCTCAATCCGCTGGCCGGGTTCCTCTACGGCTGGACCCTCTTCACCGTCATCCAGGCCGGCACCATCGCCGCGGTGGCGGTGGCGTTCGCCAAGTTTCTCGCGGTGCTCCTCCCCGGCGTGAGCGACACGGTCTTCCTGGCGCTCGGTAGTATCCACCTGCCGGGCGCCCCCAGCGCCATCACGATCGGCGTCTCGCCGCAGCGGCTCGTGGCCATCGCGAGCATCCTGGTGCTCACCTGGATCAACTACCGCGGCGTGTCGCTCGGCGCCCGGATCCAGACCACGCTGACGGTGGCCAAGTTCGGGGCGCTGGTGGCGCTCATCCTGCTCGGGCTCACCGTGTACCGGCAGCCCGAGGTCGTCGCCACGAACTTCGGCGCCTTCTGGGGCACCGCCCCGTGGACCCTGGCGCTGGTGCCCCTCGTCGGGGCGGCGATGGTCGGCTCGCTCTTCAGCAGCGACGCCTGGAACAACGTGACCTTCGCGGCGGCCGAGGTGCGGAACCCGACCCGCAACCTCCCGCTGGCACTGGCCGCCGGCACGGCGCTCGTCACCCTCTGTTACCTGCTGGCCAACCTGGCGTACCTGAGTGTGCTGCCGCTCCTCGGCGACCCGAACGGCACGACCACGCTCGCGCGCGGCATCCAGTACGCGTCGGCGGATCGGGTCGGTACCGCGGCGGTCGAGGTGATGCTGGGCGCCGGCGGCGGGGTGGTCATGGCCATCGCCATCATCATCTCGACCCTGGGCTGCAACGCCGGCCTCATCCTGGCCGGGCCGCGGGTGTACTACGCGATGTCCCGCGACCGGCTCTTCTTCGAGCGCGCCGGCCACCTGCACGGCGACTACCACACCCCCGGCTGGGGGCTCTGGATCCAGGCGCTCTGGGCCTCGCTGCTCTGCCTGAGCGGCACCTACAATCAGCTGCTGGACTACGTCATCTTCGCCGCGCTGGTGTTCTACCTACTCACGACGGTGGCCCTCTTCCGGCTCCGCACGCTCCAGCCCGACCTCCCGCGCCCGGTGAAGGCGGTGGGGTACCCGGTGGTGCCGGCGCTCTACATCGTGAGCATCGCGGTGCTGCTGGTGGTGCTGCTGGTCGAGAAGCCCCTCTTTACCTGGCCCGGCCTCCTCATCGTGGCGCTGGGCATCCCGGTGTTCTTCGTGTGGCGGAGGAGCAGGGCCTAGGCGGACGTTTCAGCCCGGGCGGTCCGGCTTGATTTCGCCCGGACCGCCTCGTATCCTTCGAGATGGTACCCCCCTCGATCCAATCCGGCCCCCCGGGCGCGCCGCGCCACCGGTGGGCCGCCGTGCATATGGAGTCCCCGACCTGATGGCCATCATCCGCCCCACCGTCGGACTCACCTTCGACGACGTCCTGCTTGTCCCGCGGCATTCCACCGTCCACCCGCGCGACGTCCGCACCGCTTCCCGCTTCACCCGCTCGATCCCCCTGAACGTTCCCCTCGTTTCCGCCGCCATGGACACCGTCACGGAGTCCGAGATGGCCATTGCCATGGCGCGGGCCGGCGGGATCGGCGTGCTGCACAAGAACATGTCCATCGAGCGGCAGGCCGCCGAGGTGGACCGGGTCAAGCGCAGCGAGAGCGGGATGATCCTGAACCCCATCACCCTCGGGCCCGACCGGCCGCTCCGTGAGGCCGCCGGGCTCATGAGCCGGTTCCGGATTTCGGGTGTTCCCATCGTGGACGCCGAGGGCCGGCTCATCGGCATCGTGACGAACCGGGACCTCCAGTTCGAGCGCAACCTCGACCAGCCGATCCACGAGGCGATGACCAAGGAGAACCTCGTCACCGCGCCGGTGGGCACCACGCTCGAGGCGGCGGAACGGATCCTCGCCAAGCACCGGATCGAGAAGCTGCCGGTGGTGGACGCCAAGGGCATCCTCCGCGGGCTCATCACGGTCAAGGACATCTTCAAGCGGGCCCAGCATCCCGATGCCAACAAGGACCTCCACGGCCGGCTCCGCGTGGCCGCGGCCGTGGGCGGCACGCCCGACGCGAAGATCCGGGCCAAGGCGCTGGTGGACGCGGGGGCGGACGTCCTGGTCATCGACTCGGCGCACGGCCACAGCGAGGGGGTGCTGCAGACGCTCGCCCTGCTCCGCGACGCCTTTCCCGACGTGCAGCTCGTGGCCGGCAACGTGGCCACCGAGGAAGGCGCCCGCGAAATCGCGCGGCGTGGCGCCGACGCGGTCAAGGTGGGCGTGGGGCCGGGCAGCATCTGCACCACGCGGGTCGTCACCGGCGTGGGCATGCCGCAGGTCACGGCCATCATGGACGCGGTGCGGGGCGCGGGCGACATCCCGGTCATCGCCGACGGCGGCATCAAGTACTCGGGCGACGTGGTGAAGGCCCTCGCGTCCGGGGCGTCGTGCTGCATGATGGGCGCCATGCTGGCCGGCACCGAGGAGAGCCCCGGCGAGTCGGTGCTCGCCGAGGGGCGGCGTTTCAAGGTCATCCGCGGGATGGGGAGCCTGGCCGCCATGCAGGACGGCTCCGCCGACCGCTACTTCCAGCAGGGCGAGATGGCCCCCTCCAAGATGGTGCCCGAGGGCATCGAGGGACGGGTGCCGTACCGCGGCCCGGTGGCCGACGTCATCTTCCAGATGGCCGGCGGCCTCCGGAGCGGCATGGGCTACTGCGGCGCCCCAGACATTCAGTCGCTCCAGCGCGACGTCGAGCTGGTGCAGGTCACCAGCGCCGGCCTCCGCGAGTCCCACCCCCACGACGTGACGATCACCCGCGAGGCGCCGAACTACAGCGCCTGAACCCTCCGCCGGCGCGTCCCCCGCGCCGGCGGTCCCGTACTCAGTCTGGAGCATTCGTGAGCGACTCCGCACCGGCACGCGAAGCCTGGGGATCCCGTATCGGCCTTATCCTGGCGATGGCGGGCAACGCCGTGGGCCTCGGCAACTTCCTGCGCTTCCCGCGGCAGGCGGTCGAGAACGGCGGCGGCACGTTCATGATCCCCTACTTCATCGCCTTCCTCCTCGTCGGCATCCCGCTGATGTGGATCGAGTGGGGAGTCGGGCGCCATGGCGGGCTCAAGGGGCACGGCTCGGTGCCGGGCATGTTCGAGAGCATCTGGAAGCACCCGGTGTCCAAGTACCTCGGCGTACTCGGCCTCTTCATGCCGGTCGTGGTGCTGATCTATTACTGCTACATCGAGTCGTGGACGCTGGCATGGACCTGGGCGTCGCTCCGCGGCGCCACGCAGGGCCTCGACCAGGCGGGCATGCAGGCGTACTTCCGGTCCTACGTGGACCTGAAGAACGGCACGGTGCACGGGTTCTGGACGCCGTTCGCGTTCTTCTTCCTCACCATCGCCGTCAATTTCTGGGTGGTCAGCAAGGGCCTCACCGCCGGCATCGAGCGCCTGGCCAAGATCGGCATGCCCATCCTCTTCCTCTTCGGCGCCATCCTGGTGGTCCGGGTGTTGACGCTTGGGGTGCACGACGTCATCGTGGATGGCGTCGTGACCCAGTCGAGCCCGGTGGACGGGCTCAACTTCATGTACACGCCCAACTGGAGCCTTCTCGGGAACCCCCGGGTGTGGCTGGCCGCCACCGGGCAGATCTTCTTCACGCTCTCGGTGGGGATGGGCTCGCTGCAGGCCTACGCGAGCTACCTGACGCGAAAGGACGACCTGGCCCTCTCCGGCATCGCCACGGCGGCCACCAACGAGACCGCCGAGGTGGTCCTGGGCGGCTCGCTGGCCATCCCGGCCATCGTCACCTTCTTCGGGGTGGCCGGGGCCACCGCCATCGCCAGGGGCGGGAGCTTCGACCTTGGCTTCATCGCGATGCCGCTGGTGTTCAACCAGATTCCGGGCGGGCCGGTGGTGGCGGCGGCGGCCGGCGTCATGTGGTTCGGGCTGCTTTTCTTCGCGGGCATCACCTCGTCGGTGGCGATGGCCACGCCGGCCCTTTCCTTCGTCGAGGAGAACTTCGGCTGGACGCGCAAGCGCACGGCGCTGGTGCTCGGCACCATCGCGACTCTCCTCGGCCTGTTGCACCTGGTGTTCTACACCCGGGGCTTCCTCGACGAATGGGACTACTGGGCGGGCACCTTCGGGCTCGTCATCCTGGCGCTGGTCGAGACCATCCTGTTCGTCTGGGTCCTCGGTCCGGACAACATGTGGCGGGAAATCCACGAGGGCGCGAGCATTCGGATCCCGCGGTTCTTCAAGTTCGTCATGACGTACGTCACCCCGGTCTTCCTGCTGGTGATGATGCTCTGGTGGACGGTCCAGGAGGCGGTGCCGACCCTGCTGATGCGGGGGATCCCGGCAGACCAGCACACCGTACGCTGGGCGTCCCGCGGCCTGATGGTGGGCATCCTGGTGTTCCAGCTCTGGCTGATCAAGGCGGCCTGGCGCCGCCGTGCGCTCGATGGCAAGGAGGTGGCCCGATGAACCCGACCGCAATGATCTTCATGGCGGGGGCCTGGATCTTCGTCCTCGGGCTCACGCTCTGGTCGTTCCTGAAGCTGCTCTCGACCGAACCGGACGAAAAGCTGCCGCCGCCCGGCTCGATTCCCTGACGTTCCCGGCAGTCCACCCGTAGCGGGAGTTTCCGATGAGTCTTTTCCGCCGTAAGGACGTCGCCTCGCTCCAGGCGGAGCTGGCGGCCGACCACAGCCTGAAGCGCGCGCTGGGCGCGGGCCACCTGGTGATGCTCGGGATCGGCGCCATCATCGGCGCCGGCATCTTCGTGCTCACCGGCCAGGCCGCCGCCAACTACGCGGGCCCGGCCATCGTGTACTCCTTCCTGCTGGCGGGCGCCGCCTGCGCCTTCGCCGGGCTCTGCTACGCCGAGTTCGCGGCCATGATCCCGATCGCCGGGTCGGCGTACACCTACGGGTACGCCACCATGGGCGAGCTCGTGGCCTGGATCATCGGCTGGGACCTGATCCTCGAGTACCTCTTCGCCGCCTCCACCGTGGCGGTGGGGTGGTCGGGGTACTTCGTGTCACTCATGAAGGACATGGGCATCAACTTCCCCGCGGCCTACACCTCCGCGCCCTACACCCACACGGCGGTGCCGGACGCCGGGTTCAACATCTGGCGCATCTTCACCGAGGGATGGACCCGGAACCCCGACGCCGTGCTCAACATCCCGGCCATGCTCATCGTCGGGCTGATCACCATCCTGCTCGTCATCGGCATCCAGGAGTCGTCGCGGTTCAACAACATCATCGTCGTCATCAAGGTGGCGGTGGTGCTGGCGTTCATCGCCTTCGGCGCAGCCTACATCAACCGCGAAAACTGGGAGCCGTTCGTTCCCGCGATGACCAGCCCCGGCCACTTCGGCTGGAGCGGCATCGTGCGCGCGGCCGGCGTCATCTTCTTCGCGTACATCGGGTTCGACGCCGTGTCCACCGCGGCGCAGGAAACCAAGAACCCGCAGCGCGACATGCCGATCGGCATCCTGGGCTCGCTGGTCATCTGCACCGTGCTCTACATCGCGGTGTCACTGGTGCTCACCGGCATCGTGAGCTACACCGAGCTCAACGTGCCCGACCCGATCGCGGTCGGCATCAACGCCGCCGGCCCCGGCCTCGCCTGGCTCCGGCCCTTCGTCAAGATCGGCGCCATCGCCGGCCTGTCCTCGGTCATCCTCGTGATGCTCATGGGCCAGCCGCGCATCTTCTACACGATGGCCAAGGACGGGCTGCTGCCGCCGATGTTCAGCGCGGTGCACCCGAAGTTCAAGACGCCGTGGCTCGCCACGATCATGACAGGCGCCGTCGCGATGGTCTGCGCCGGCCTGCTCCCGATCGGCCTGCTTGGCGAACTGGTGTCCATCGGCACCCTCCTCGCCTTCGCCATCGTCTGCGGCGGCGTGCTGGTGCTGCGCTACACCGACCCCGACATCCCGCGGCCCTTCCGCACGCCGCTGGTGCCGCTGGTGCCCCTGCTCGGCGTCGGGTTCTGCGGCTACCTGATGTTCGGCCTCCCGGTGGATACCTGGGCCCGGCTCATCGTGTGGATGGCCATCGGCATGGCGATCTACGTCTTCTACGGGCGGAAGCACTCGCGGCTCAACGCCAAGTAGCCGCCGGTCGCGCGTGGAACGAGGGAGGGAGCGGCGGGTGCCGCTCCCTTCTTCCGTTCCGGGGGTTATCTTTCCCTTCGCCATGAAGCTGCCGCTCTCCCCCGAAAAGACCGAAGCCGCCCGCGCCATCGCCGAGGCGCTGATCCCTGGCCAGCGCGTGTGCCTCACCACCCACGTCAATCCCGATGGCGATGGCCTCGGCAGTGAGGTCGGGCTGCTGCACCTCCTCAAGGCACAGGGCATCACCGCGGTCGTCACCAACCCGAGCCCTACGCCGCCCCGGTTCGACTTCCTCTTCGAGGACCTGCCCGGCGCCGACAAGAGCCGCGAGGCCATCAGGGAATTGCGGCGCGCCGACCTGATCGTGGTGCTCGACATCGCCGACCTCGGCCGGCTCGGCATGCTCGGTGAGACGGTGCGGGATCGCGGCGTGCCCGTGGCCTGCATCGACCATCACGTGAGCCCCGGCGAGCTGCCGGCCGGCCCGCGGTACGTGGACCCGGGCGCGGCGGCCACCGGGGAGCTCGTGTTCGAGATCGGTCGCGTCAACGGCTGGCCGCTGACGCGCGAGGCGGCCCGGGCGCTCTACGTGGCCATCATGACCGACACCGGCAGCTTCCGCTTCAGCAACACCCACCCGCGCACGCTGCGCGTGGCCGCCGAGCTGCTCGAAACCGGTCTCGACCCGGAACGGATGTACCTCGACGTGTACGCCAATGCCCCCGAGGGGCGTCCCCGGTTGTACGCCGAGGCGCTGCAGACCCTGGTGGTGGAACCGGACTACGGGCTGGCCTGGGTCACCGTGCCGCCGGGCGCGCTGGAGCGGCTGGGCGTGAGCGCCGATGACCTCGACGGCGTCGTGGAATTCCCGCGGAGCATCGCGGGGGTGCGCATGGCGCTTCTGTTCCGCGAAATCGCCGCGGGCCGCATCAAAGTGTCGCTCCGCTCCGTGGGCGACGTCGACGTGGCCGCCTTCGCCAAGCCGTTCGGCGGCGGCGGACACACCAAGGCGGCAGGGCTCTCGCTCGAGGGTTCCATGGGCGAGGTGCAGGGCCGTGTGCTGGAGGCCGCGCGCGGCTACCTTGGTGGCAACGGAAAGCGCTGAGACTCTATGACCACCACGATGGACACCCTCGCCCGCATCGAGGCGACGATCGATACGCTCCGGCCCTACATCGCCTCTCACAAGGGCCAGGTAGAGGTCGTGGACTTCGACGCCAGCGAGGGCACGCTCTACCTGCGTCTCGGCGGCACCTGCCACGGCTGTGCCGCGTCCACCATCACGCTCAAGCAAGGCATCGAGGTACGGCTCCGCCAGGCCGTGCCCGAGGTCAAGCTGGTCCAGGCCATCTGATGGCCACCACGCCGCTGGCGGCCGCGCGCGAGGCGCTGGCCGGCATCGTCAATCCGCGGGTCGGGCAGGACCTGCTGGCCGCCGGCATGGTCGAGGGCCTCGTCATCGGCGACGACGGCCGGCCTGCCTTCACCTTCTGGCTCCGCCGCGAAGATCCCGCCACGCTCGTCAGGCAAATTCGCCAGGCATTCACGGCCGCCGAGCTTCCCGATCCCAGGATCCAGATCAAGGACCCCGCCGGCCCCGCCAAGCCGACGCACGGCCCGCCGGGCGATCCCGACAAGGCGGTGCCGCCGCCTCCGCCGCAGATGGCGCTCCCCAACCTCGGCAAGGTCATCGCGATTTCCTCGGGCAAGGGCGGCGTGGGCAAGTCCACCGTCGCGGCCAACCTCGCGGTGGCGCTGGCGCGTGCGGGGCACCGCGTGGGGCTCATGGACGGCGACATCTACGGGCCCAACATCCCGCGGATGTTCGGCGTCTTCGAGCGGCCGCAGGTGAGCGCGGAGCGCCGGATGCAGCCCCTCGAGGCGTATGGCGTCAAGCTGATGTCGCTGGGATTCATCGTGGAGCGCGACGCCCCGGCCATCTGGCGCGGGCCGATCATCATGAAAATCGTCACGCAATTCCTGCGCGACGTGGACTGGGGGACGCTGGACTACTTCCTGGTGGACCTGCCGCCCGGCACCGGCGACGCCCAGCTCTCGCTGGTGCAGGCCACCAACGTCTCGGGGGCGGTCATCGTCACCACGCCGCAGGAAATGGCGGTAGGCGACGCGCTCCGCGGCGGCAAGATGTTCGACAAGGTGAACGTGCCGGTGCTGGGCGTGGTGGAGAACATGAGCGGCTTCACCTGTCCGCACTGCGGCGAGCACACCGACCTCTTCCCGACGGGCGGCGGCGACAAGCTGAGCGGCGAGCTCGGCGTGCCGGTCCTGGGGCGGATCCCGATGCAGGCCCAGATGGCGGACCTGGCCGACCGCGGCCAGCCGATCGTGGTGGCAAGCCCGGAGAGCCCGGCGGCGATCGCGATGTTCTCGATCGCCGAGAAGGTCGTGGAAGCGGCGCGGACCCGGGGCGGGGCGGAGTTGCCGATTCTCAGGGGGTAGTCGCCGGGTGGGTCGCGATGTCCGCAGGCGGCCCAGGGAGATGAGAACCCGACATGCCGGACTCGAAGCGTATCGGTGGTCTTGTCGGCCCCACCATCGTGGCGATGGTCGCCTCCGAATTCCCGCTGGTCCAACCACATCTGTACGACACCCAGATCCCACCGGTCGTCTACCTCTCCGGCGTCCTGATGTTCGTGGGCGGCCTGGCCGTCGTGCGGGCCCACAATCGCTGGGCGGCCGACTGGACCGTACTCATCACGCTCACGGGCTGGTTCGGTCTGGCGCTCGGGCTGTTTCGCATGTTCGCGGCGGGCCAGTATCAGCGGGGCTCCGCACAGGCCGGCGCGACAACCTTCATGGCCCTGGAGGCCGTCCTGCTGGTGATTGGCCTGGTCATCACCGTGAAGGCGTACGGCAAGGCGGATAGATAGACCTCCGTTGTTTTCACGCCCTCCTAAGCCCGCCTTCACGATTCCCGTGCGATGTTCCGGGGGCAGGAGCAGGGCCCACGGAGGACGATATGAGCAACAGGACGCGCAGGTTCGCGAAGCAGGGGAAGAACGCCATGCGGAAGGCCTACAAGAAGGTCGAGACCGAGGTCATGGCGGCGGAAGGCCGGCGGTCGGTGCGCGCCAAGGCGCGGAGTGCCGGCAAGGTGGGGAAGAAGGCCGCGAAGGTCGGGCTGCTGGTCGGGACACTGGCCGCGCTCGAGGTCGTGCTGCACGAGATCGGCAAGCGGCGCCTCTCCGCCTGACGCTGTCAGCCGTCGACTTCGATCCTGGCATCCACCTCCCGCCCGATCCGGCGGGCGGCCTCGAGGTGTTCGGTGAGCCCGGGCCCGGCCGCCTGACCCGCTGAAATCCGCAGCAGGTCGATACGCAGGTTGTCCAGCGCTGAGAGCGCCGTCGCCAGCCTGGCACTGCCGAGCCGCCGTGCCGTTTCCAGGTCTCGCACCGCATCGGGCCGCCCCGCCGCCTCGGCGAGCGCCCTGGTGAGCGCCACCTCCTGCCGCCGGAAGGCCTGCACGTCTCCTTCCAGCTGACGGATGAGCCCGGGCACCTCGATGAGGCGCCGCTGCTCCGCGGCCGGCAGCGCGGCGAACAGCGCATCTGCGGCCCGCCCCAGCGCCACCTCGGTCGCTTCGTTCACCGCCGGCAGCGCCCGCTGCTCCCTGCCTCCCGCCACTTTCAGGACCCACCGCCCCAGCCGCCCAGCCCAGAGGCGGCTCCAGAAGCCCGGTCCCTCGGGGGTCGGCGCGGTGATCTTTGCCGCCGCCCATCTCCCCACGCTGAGCGGGATGAAGCTGACCGCCAGGTCGGCAATGACCTGCACGAGGCTCTGCCAGTGATTGCCTGCCGTCGAAATCCAGTACCAGGCCACGCACGATCCGGCAAACGCGGCCAGCCATCCCGCGGCCGCGGCCAGTTTCCCCGCTGGGCTGACGGGCTCCCGCTCCTCGTCGGGGCCGAGGAGCGCGGCCCGGATGTCCTCGAACCCGTAGCCCCGGCGGATCGCGTCGCGAAGGGCGTGAAAAGCGGTCACCTTCCGCACCCCCGTCAGGGCCACCATCGCGAGACCGATGCCCCAGTTCACCAACCCGAGGAAGATGTCCACCTCCCCGAAGGGATGGTAGAATCGGGTCCCGAGGTTGAAGAAGACCACAAACAGCATCACGCTGCCGTAGCCACCGAGGTCGGTGCCGAGCTCCCGCAGCTCCCGGGTGGCCCGCGCCACCGGGGCGGGCGTCGTGGCCAGCACCGGGAGCGTGCTGCCGAGGGCCGCCGCCAGTTCCTCGCCCGAGGCAAAGCGATCTTCAGGCGCCTTCGCGAGGCAGCGCTCGATGGCCTCCGCCAGCGGGGCGGGGAGGTCGGGCCGCACGCCGAGGACCGGGCGCGGTGCCCGCGTGAGATGCTGCGCGAGAATGGCGGCTGCCGAGTCGCCGTCGAAGGGCCATTCGCCGGTGGCGGCGAGATAGGCCGTGACGCCCAGCGAGTAGAGATCGCTCCTTCCGTCCACCGGCTCGCCCGCCGCCTGCTCCGGGCTCACCGCCCGCGCGGTGCCGATGATCTGCCCCGCGGGCGTGTCGGGCGCGTCGCCGCTCACATGGGCGATGCCGAAGTCCGTCACCACGGCGCGGCCGCCGTCGCGCTCGAGCAGGATGTTCTCCGGCTTCACGTCGCGGTGCACCACCCCCTGCCGGTGGGCGTAGGCCAGCGCCCACGCCACTTCGCGCACGATCTGCGTTAGTTCGCCCGCGGAAAGCCGTCCGGCGCGACGAATGCGCTCGCCGAGCGTCTCGCCCGCCACGTACCCCATGACGAAGAAGACCAGGCCGTCGGACTCCTCGACCGAGTGGATGGGGACGATGTTGGGGTGGGAGAGTCGGGCGGCGGTGCGCGCCTCTCTCAGGAACCGCCCTCGCCGGTCTGGGGACGCCGCAAGCGCAAGGGGCAATAGCTTGATGGCCACCAGCCGGTCGAGGGCGAGGTCCCGCGCCAGGAACACCACGCCCATGCCACCCCGGCCGAGCTCGCGCTCGACGGCGTAGCGGCCGGCCACCGCCTCCTGGAGCGCCAAGAGCTCTGCACCCGGGGGCATTTCGGTCAGTACGCCTCGGGCACCGGCGTGGCCAGGAGTTCCCGGGCGCGGCTCTTCTTGCCCTTCTTCCGCTTCGGCAGGACGATCTTCTCCCGCTTGGGCGACTTGTACGGGATTTGGCTCAGGAGGTGGTGGATGATGTTGAGGCGGGCGCGCCGCTTGTCGTCCGACTGCGCGATGTGCCACGGCGCCCACGCCGTGTGCGACGCCGCGAACATGTCGTCCCGCGCCTCGGTATAGTCGTCCCAGCGGCCGTAGGACTTGAGATCCATCGGCGTGAGCTTCCAGGTCTTGCGTCCATCGGTGATCCGGTCGGTCAGCCGGCGAGTCTGTTCCTCCTGGCTCACCTCGAGCCAGTACTTGATGAGGATGATCCCGGAGTCCACCATCGACTTCTCCACCTCCGGCACCGCCTCGAGGAACCGCCGCGTCTCCTCCTTCGTGCAGAAGCCCATCACCCGCTCGACGCCCGCGCGGTTGTACCAGCTGCGGTCGAAGATCACGATTTCCCGGGCCGCCGGGAAATGCCGGATGTAGCGCTGCACGTACATCTGGGACTTCTCGCGCTCGGTCGGCGCCTGCAACGCCACCACGCGAAACGTTCGCGGGCTCACCCGCTCCGTGATCGCCTTGATGACGCCGCCCTTGCCGGCGCCATCACGCCCCTCGAACACCACGCAGATCTTGAGGTCCTTGTGCCGGACCCAGTCCTGGAGCTTGACCAGCTCGACATGGAGCTTCTTCAGCTCCTTCTCGTAGTCCTTGCGGGACATCTCTTCCCGCTCATCGCCCTGTTGCTTCCGTCCCATGTGGAGCTCCGCCTGTGAACTGAACCCACGAAATCACGAAACCAAGAAAGCACGAAACTCTGGACCCACAGAAGGTACTGCGGAGAAGCTGACCCGGTAACGGGTCCCTTCGTGCCTTCGTGATTTCGTGGTTTCGTGGATGCTACTTCCCCTCCATATTCCCCCGCATGGCACTGATCACCCTGCTGACCGACTTCGGCACCGCCGACCCCTACGTGGCCGAGATGCGCGGCGTGCTGTATTCGCGCGCCCCGGGCGTCACGCTGGCCGACCTGAGCCACGGCATCCCGCCAGGTGACGTGCGGGCCGCGGCGTACCTGCTGGGCCGGGCATGGCACCGGTTCCCTCCCGGCACCGTGCACCTCGTGGTGGTGGACCCCGGCGTCGGCACTGGTCGGGCCGCGCTGGCGCTGGGCGCGGGCGATCACTGGTTCGTGGGCCCCGACAACGGCGTGTTCACCAGCGTGCTGGACCGGGTGGAGGGGCCGGCCGTGGCGATTCCCGCTCCCGCCGACGCGGCCCCCACCTTTCACGGCCGTGATCTCTTCGCGCCGGCTGCCGCGGCGCTCGCGCGCGGCGCACCGTGGACGTCGCTGGGAGAGCCGCTCCCGACCGTGCCGGTCCGCCTGCACCCGCCGGCGCCGTTCTATGAGGGGAAGGTCGTCGTGGGCGAAGTGATTTCCGTCGATCGCTTCGGCAACCTGGTCACCAACCTCACGCCCAACGAGGTGCCACCCTACGCGGTGCTCGAAGTCGAGGACACGGAGGTCGGCCCGCTCCGCCGCACCTTCAGCGACGTCGACGCGGGGCAGCTGGTGGCGTACCTGGGCTCGGGGGGACAGGTGGAGATTGCCGTGCGCGACGGCTCCGCATCCCGCCGGATCGGACTCGGCGTGGGCGGGCGGGTCCGGGCGCGGCTGGGCTGAACCGCTTCAGTTGACCCACTCGACGGTCACGCCGCCGAGCGAGGTGGTGAGGGTCACGTCGAGACGCCGACGGGCGGTGGCGTAGTTGGCCGAGGTGTAGTGATTGCCCTGCCGGGTGAACCCCGCCGGCTGGAAGGTTGCGAGGAACTGCTCCGTCGTGATGGCGACGCCGACCGACCGCGGGATCCGGAGCGTCAGCCCTCCCATGGCCTGTGTCGCCTCGAGTTCGGTGTTGCCTGCCCACGCCCCCGTGAAGTCCAGCAGCACGCTCCCGACCCCGCCCTCGTACGTCACCTTGTCGCACCGGCTGTTGCCGAGGCCGGTCACGTTGAGCTCGGCGGCCCCGGCGCGGAACACCGCGGCGGTGCACCGGACCGCGTTCGGCTTCGAGAACCGGACCTCGACCGTGCTGGCACCGGTCTCGAGCACCAGCGACGAGAGCCGCAGCCCGCCGAAGTCCACCGCCGACTGCACCGCGCCCATCTTCAACGAGAGGTCGAGGTCGGCCTCGGGGGAGAACTGGATGTCGGCGGTCTGCTTGCGGCTGCCGGCGTTCATGCTGATCCCGCCCCCGTCGCGGTCGGCGAGGCCCAGCGTCACCGTGCCGCGCGACGCGCTCCACTGGCTGACCGGCTGGAACCGTTGGGCGTCGTAGGCCAGCTGCATGGCGTAGAGCGCCCCCGGCTCGCCGGCGCCCACGTTGAGCGTTCCGCCGCCGAATTCGACGGTGGCGGTGAGCCGCACCTCGCCGTGGAACTGCCGGGTCGTGCTGTAGCTCGTGAGCGCCTGGGCGTGGACCGTGCCGCCGGTGGCGAGGGCCGTCAGGAGAAACGCCATGCTCCGGGCCGGGAGTCGCATGTTCAGCGGACCGGGGGCGGGGTCTTGTGCTGGCCCGGCCGCCGCGCGGCGGGCACGCCGAACTGCGGCGTGGCCCAGAGATACTCGTCGGTGAGCGCTTCCGGCGGAATCAGCCGGCCGGCGAAGTGGCCCGCGAGGCCGAGGCGGCTGAGGAGCGCGGCGCCGAGGCCGACCGTCAGGAGGACCCAGGTAACCAGGGCCGCGGCCCCGAACGCGATCCACCCGAGCACGGGCACCCACCCGAACGCCGCCCACCCGACCCACACCAGCAGCATGCCGACCAGCCCGGTCACGATGTAGCGGTAGCTGTTGGGCGTGCCGAGCAGGACGCCCTGCGCCAGCCGCCGCCGGGTGTAGGTCTCGCCGATCGCGTGGGCCACGGCGAGCCACCCCGCCAGCACGGCGGCCGCGACGGCCAGCACCGACGCCACGACGGCAAAGGGCACCAGCAGGATGCCGATGACGCTGAGGATGAGCCCCAGGATGAGCACGCCGAAGGTCGGAACGGCGAGCACCTGCGCGAGCAACCCCACGGCGAACGAACGCCCGAAGGTGTGGGAGACGGTGTCGGAGATGATTTCGAGGTTGGGTTTGCCGAGGAGGACGAGGCCGAAGCCGATGCCGAGCAGTGTGAGGAAGATCCCCGCGAGCCCGGCCACGTTCCGGAGCGCCAGGAGCATCGGCGGCAGCGACGCGGCAGCTTCGGCCGGCACCGGCACGTTGACGGTGCCGAGGGTGTAGATGTCGCCGGTGACCAGTCCGCCCGCCTGGCGCACCTGGCCGCCGTACGCGAGCAGGCTGCCGGACACATGCGAGCCGGGGTGCAGCGTGATGTCGCCGTCCACCGTGACGAGATTGCCGGTCAGGCGGCCGAAGAGGTCGGCGTCGCCGCTCAGGATGAGGACGTCGCCCTGGTGCGATTCGCCGGAGCCGATCGAGTAGTTGCCGATCCTGGCGATGCCCCCCGGCACCGTCACCGCGAATCCAGGCGACTTCGAGTCCCGCAGCGCGCGGGCGAGTTGCGGCTCGAGGCGGGTGGGCGAGGAGAGATCCCGCAGCGAAATCGTGAGTCCGCCGTCAGGCGCGGGCGGAATGTCCTGGGGGGCGGGGTGCGCGGCCTGGATGCGGCCCGGGTCGGCGAACGCCGGGCGCGAGCCGATCAGGCAGAGCAGGGCCGCCGCGAGGAGGAGCCGGTCAGGCCTGCACATGAGCCACCCGCGGCGTCGGCAGGGCCATCAGGCGCCGGAGCACCAGCACGCCGCCTGCATAGGCGACGGCGGAAGCGCCGAACACGAGGCCGAGACGGGCGGGCGACTCGAACAGCCCGCGGACCCAGGGGTACCATGGCTGTGCGAGGAGGGTGGATCCGAGGGAACGGACCGCTTCCAGGCCAAGCCGACCGAGGCCGCCGCCCGCTCCCTGGAGGAGCTGGGCCAGCGTGTCTGGATTGGCGAGGCTCCACCCCACGCTCGCGGCCATCGGCAGCAGCACCCCGGCAGCGAGCGCCGCGGCGATGGCCACAGGACGGGCCCTGCGCCGGACCTCGACCCGCGCCATGACCCGGTCGCTGAATCCGGCGGCGGGGCTGAAGAGCGGGAGGGTACCGAGCAGGTGAGCCAGCGCACGGTCGGCATCGACTGGGCGATGGCGGGAGCGGCAATGGCCGTCGAAGCCGCACCAGTGGTGCTGAGCGCCAGGAATTTGCGTCGATCCATGAGTGTTTCTCGTGGTTGGAGGGTCCGGCCGGCGCTCCCACGCTGCAACCGGCATACCAGTTGCTTTCACAGTGCAGCGGCGAGAGGTCGCGCGTGCCGGCCTGTCGGACGGCCCGTTCGGAAGGCAGGGTTGCGCGCTCATGCTCAGATTCACGGCAGATGTGGACGGGCGTGCCCTGGATTGCGCGCCACG
>DAOMFQ010000002.1:0-31369 GCA_035429905.1 Gemmatimonadales bacterium | reverse complement strand
CGAGGTGGCGATGATCCCGGTGTTCGTGGCCCTGGTGCCCGCCGGGGCGTCGGCCACGCTCTCCGGCGAGCACGATGCGGCCGAATGGCTCCGGGTGGAAGCGGCCCGACACCGCCTGGCCTGGCCGCGGTCGCGTCGCGCACTCGATGACATCGTCGTCCTGCTCGCCGGCGGCGACGCGGGCCCGCTGGAGGACCTGCTCCGCCTATGCTGATCCCGCCCCTCCTCGTCGCCACGGCCCTCCTGGCCGGCGTGCCCCCGTCGCGATTCGAGTCCTGCCTTCGCCTGACCCGCGCCGGTACCCAGGTGCAGGGCGACGTGACGGTCTGTCCCGGCCGGTACCGGATTCCCGATCCCTCCGAGGTCGGCGTGCTGGTAGTGGCCGGCTCCGGCACCCGGCTCAACCTCACCGGGGTCACGCTGGAGAGCGGGGACTCCGTGCCGTCGCGCTACATCGGGGCGGGGGTCGTGAGCCGGGGGCTCGACAACGTCGAGATCTACGGCGGCACGATCCGCGGCTTTCGCCACGGGATTCGCATCGAAGGAGGACGGGGGCATCGCATCGCACGCGTGGACGTGTCGGGCTCGCGGAGCCGGGCGCTGCGCTCCACCCCCGAGCGATATGACGAGGCGGACTGGCTCGACATCTTCCACGCCGACTCGGCGGAGCTGTACGGCGGCGGCGTGCTGTTGAAGGGCACCAACGGCGCCACCGTGACCGGCGTCTCGGCGAAGCATGCGCAGAACGGCATCGGCCTCATTGAGGCCCGCGGCACCTACGTGGCCGACAATGACGTGTCGGAAAACAGCGGATGGGGCATCCACCTCTGGAGGTCCTCGCAGAACGTCCTGGTCCGGAACCAGGCCCACCACAACGTGCGCTGCGAGTCTCCGGTGTACCGTCGTGGCTGCGATTCGGCGGGCATCCTCCTGCGCGAGGTGAGCGACTCGAACCTGGTGGCCGACAATGACATCACCTGGTCGGGCGACGGGTTCTTCCTGAGCGGGCAGCCGGAGTACGTCCGTCCGTCCCGGGGCAACATGGTGCTCCGGAATGACGGCTCCTCCTCCTACCACAATGCCTTCGAATCGACGTTCAGCCCGGGCAACGTCTTCCTCGAAAACCGGGCCGACAGCTCCGACTACGGCTTCTGGCTGGGCTACTCGACCGGCACGACCGTGCAGGGGAACATCGTGCTGGGGTCGCGGTCGGCCGGCATCGCCATCGAGCACGGCAGCGCCAACCGCCTGCAATCCAACATGGTCATGGGGGGGAAGACCGGCATCCTGCTCTTCATCCGGGATACGGCGGGCCCGGCGAGCCGCGACTACATCGTGGACGACAATCTCATCGCGGGGGTCGCGCGGGGACTGGTGCTGCAACACACGGCGCAGGCCCGGGTGCGGGGCAACACCTTCGACGACCTGGACGAGGGATTGGTGGCGGACTCGACGGCTCGCGACGCGCAGGTGACCGGGAACGTCTTCCTGCGGGCACAGAAGTGGTTCATCGTCGCGCCGTCGCTGGTGGCGGGCAGCAACTACTGGGCGACGGCCACCGAGGCGGAGGCCAGGTCCCGCGTGTCCGGCGCCGTCACGGTGGCGCCCTGGTTCCCCGCCTCCGTGGCGGGATACTAGGAGGCGCGGCGCTCCAGCAGCGAGCGGATCAGGGCGCGCGCCTCGCGCGGGACGACCGGCTTCGCCAGCCGCGGGACGCCTGCGGAGGCCGGATCCATCGCGTCGGCGTCGCCAGCCAGCGCCACGAGCCGCGAGGCGAGGTCTGGGCGCACGGCCAGGAGGGACGGAATCAGGGGCTTCGCCGCGCTCGAGAGGGCCGGATCGAGCACGATCACGTCGTAGGCCTCCGCCCGCGTCATCGCCACCGCCTCAGCCCCGGTGCGCGCGGAGTGGACTTCCACCCCGTCCGGCGCGAGGAGGGCTGTCACCACGCGATGGACCGACGGGTCGGCGTCCGCCACCAGGACCCGTGCCGGTCCGGCCCGCAGCGCGGCGCCATCCGAGTGCAAAGGCAGGAGCACGGAAAACACCGAGCCGCCGCCGTCCGCCGGCGCGTAGGACAGCCGCCCCCCGTGTGACTCCACGATGCCGTAGCTGATGGACAAGCCGAGCCCGGTCCCCTGGCCCGGCTGCTTGGTCGTGAAGAACGGCGTGAAGATCTGGCCGGTCAGCGCCGGCGGGATGCCCGGGCCGCTGTCCGTGACGCGCACGAACGCGCCCTCGCCCTCGCGGCCGGTTTCCACCCGGATTCGCCTTGGCGAACCGGGCGGCAGGTCGGAGAGGGCGTGTACGGCGTTGGTAAGGAGGTTGAGCAGGACCTGCTGGATTTCGTAGCGGTCGCCGCGCACCACGGCGCGCTGGCCGCTGACGCGCTCCAGCGTGATGCCCCGCAGCTTGAGTTCCGCCTGGATCAGCAGCGTCGTCCGTTGCGCCACGTCGTCCAGGTCCACCGCCGCCTGCTCGGGCGTCCCCTTCCGCGCGAAGGTGAGCAGGTTCGCCACGATCCGCCCCGCCCGGTCCGCCTGCTCGTGAATGACCTGCAGGTGCTCCCGCGCCGGCTCGGGCAGCCGCTCCTGCTCCAGCAGCAGTTCGGAGAGCCCGGCGATCGAGGTGAGCGGGTTGTTCAGCTCGTGCGCGACGCCCGACACCAGTTGTCCCACCGCGGCCATCTTCTCGTTCTGGATGAGCTGCGCCTCGAGCGCCCGCTGGTCGGTCACGTCCTCGACCATCACCACCACCGACGCGGTGCCCTCGTGCGCGGGGAGCGGCGCGGCGGCCAGCCGGAGCGTCCGGTTGAGGCGGGTGGACGGGAGCATCGTCGGCAGGCGCGACTGCCCGAGCCGGGCGCCCGCAATGACCTCGTCGGCGGCATCCGACTCCGTGAAGAGCGACGGCACGAAGGCGCGTCCGACCAGCGAGGCGAGCGGCACCCCGGCGAGCAGCGCGAGGGCGCGATTGGCGCGCGTGATGCGTCCGGCGCCGTCCACCAGCGCGATCCCCTCCGAGAGGGCGTCGAAGGTCGTTTCCCACTCCTCCTTGCCCTGGCGCAGCAGCCCGAAGAAGCGGCTGTTCGTGAGCACCACCGCCGCCTGCATCGCCACCGTCGAGATCAGCCAGAGGTCCTGGGTGGAGAATGGCCGGTCGCGCCTGGCCGCCACCGCCATCGCGCCAAGCGTCATGCCGTGGGCCCGAAGCGGGGCCACGGCGGTGCGCGCCACGAGCACGCCTGCGATCAGCTCCACTCCCGGGGGTGCGCCCTCCGCCAGCTCGATCCGCTCGCGGCCGATGGCCTGGGTGAGGAGGCCGCCCTGGTTGGACGGGATCGACCGCCCTCGGAGTGAGGCCAGCGTCCCCTCGGCCGCCGCGACCCGCAGGGTAGGCTGGTCCTCGGAGGCCAGCACGACCAGCGTGCCCTCCGCCTCGAGGAACCGGGCGGTGAAGCGCGCGACCTGCTCCACGATCCGCTCCGTCTGGAGCGATTCGGAGAGCACGTAGCTGAGCTCCTGCAGGGAGAAGATCTCGTTGATGCGCCGGTCGAGCCGCCGGGCGAAGTCATCCCGCTCGGCCTGCACCTCGGCGAGGCGTGCGGCGAGCGAGGCGCCGTCGGTCAACAGCCGCCGGCGCGCCCGCCACGACCAGACCAGCGCGACCGCTCCGGCGATCAGGACGGTGACGATCAGTCCGTTCAGGAGGACTCCGCGTCGCCCTCGCGGCGGGTCAGCAGGTCGGTGGGGGTCGCGTCGGGTGGCGCGTTGGGCTTGACCCGGACCGACTTGGCGGGGATGCCGACATTCACGTGATAGGGCCGGACGTTCTTGGTGGCCACCGCATTGGCGCCGACCATCCCGTTCCGGCCCACCCGCACGCCGGCGAGGACCGTCGCATGGTAGGTGATGCGGGTGTCCTCCTCGAGGACGGTGCGCGCGTTGGTGACATCCCGCTGGTCGACGATGCTGTGGGTGTGGCTGTAGATGTTGGCGTAGTCGGACACGCTCACCCGGTCGCCGAGGACGAGCCCGCCACGGTCGTCGAGAAGGACGTGCCGGTGGATGACGACGTCATCGCCGACTTCCATGTTGTAGCCGTAGGAAAACTCGACGTGCTGGAAACACTTGAAGTTGCGGCCGCACTTCGCGAAGATGCGCGGGGCCAGGCGGCGCCGGAGGGCGACGCCGAGCGCCACGTTCTGCCCGGCCAGCGGTGCCCGGTCGAAGCTGTACCAGAACCAGAGCAGCGGCTTGACGCGGGCAAACCGCACCGGGTCCACGTCCGCGTAATACTCGGGTTCGAGGGTAATATTCCGGGGGTCGAGGGCCAGCAACGTGGCGCGCGCGGCGTGGGAGCGGCCCTTGTCGGCCACCGCCGCCCGCCAGTCGGTGAGTTCGGGATGGTACAGGCCCAGGAGCTCGTCGCGCACGATGGTCGACCAGTCGGCGCCCGGCGCGTCCAGCCTCGCGTCGAGGTCGTCCAGCCACGCGTCGTGGTACTGCTGGGTGGCCGCCGGAAGGCTCAGCGACCGCAGCGGGAGGAACGCCATCGGGTCTCCTGAAGTTTCCCGGAGTTTACCGGAATGCGCACCCCGGCGCCACGGCCACGCCGCGGCCGGCCGGAGTGGCCAGACCGGGTTCCACCCCACGGAATGAGGTCGTCGATGCGGGCTCGTGCGCGGCTGCTGGTGGGGGTGCTGCTGGTCGGCTGTGGCTCCGGGGGCCCTCGGGGCGGTCCGGTCTGGATCGACCGGAAGGCGGACGCCATGGGTGCCACGCTGAAGATGACCCTGGAGGCCCCCGACTCGCGCGGCGCTGTGGCGGCCTCGGAGGCCGTGCTCAGCGCAGTCGGGGCGGCGGACGCACTGCTGTCCCCGAGGCGACCGGACAGTCGGGTCAGCGAGCTCAACGCCATCCCCGTGGGGGTCACGTCCCCGATCGATTCGGCGCTGTGCGCCGCGCTGCGGGAGGTCGATGCCATCGCCGCGCAGGCACCCGGGGCGTTCGACCCTGTCATCGGTTCGCTGATCAAGGCCTGGGACCTGGACGGCGACGGGCGCGTGCCCTCCGTCGTGGAGCTGGCCGCGGCGCGCCGCGCCGCGGGTAGCGGCGGGATGACGCTCGACCTGGTGCGCTGCACGGCCCAGCGACTGGCCGCCGCCGCCGGGTTCGAGCCCTGGGGCTTCGTCAAGGGATATACGCTGCGGGTGGCCCGCGACAGCCTGCTGGCCCACCGGATCCATTCCGCGCGGCTCGAGTTCGGTGACCAGGTACTCGTGCTCGGGCCCGCGATGCAGGGCGGTCCGTGGCACGTGCCCATCGCGAGTCCGGAGGACAAGCAGGGCGATGTCTTCACCCTCTGGCTGGTGAACGGGTCCGCATCCACCTCCACGCAGTCCACCCGGTTCGTGCGGGCCGCGGGACAGACGATCGGGCACATCCTCGACCCGCGCACGGGCACGCCGGTGCCGGGTTGGGGCAGCCTCACGGTCGTCGCGCAGGATCCGCTCCGGGCGGACGTGCTGTCGACCGCACTGTTCGTCCTCGGCCCGGACAGCGCGCTGGCCTGGGCAGGGAGGTATCGGGACGTGGGTGTGCTGGTACTGGACCGGAGGGACGGCGCGATTCGGCCGCGGTGGAACGAGGGGCTTCGCCCGGTGCTGGATTCCGCCACCGCGACCCCGATCCGGTAACCGGGGCCGGACGGCGTCCCGTTACGGCTTGGGGGCCGCGGAGTCCGGCTGGGCGACCTGTTGCGCCGCCTGGGAGCGCGCCCGCGCGGAGACCCGCGCCAGCTCCCGGTCGAACGTCGGAATCTTGTTTGCCCAGCCCTCCGCGGCCGCCATGCCGTACACGAACACCAGTGGCGAGTACACCGGCAGTTCCTCCGAAAAGACGTACAGCCCCATGCCCACCGCCTGCACGGCCAGTTGCTGCCGGCTGAAATTCGCGTCGAGCGGGATGATCCCGACCGCCTCGATCCGGCGGGTGTTGACCGTGACGCCGACCAGTGTCGGATCAAACCGGACATCGGGCACGTTGCCGTACACCGTCACCAGCATGAGGCCGGGTTGCGACGCACCACTGATCCGGCTCACCGAGTCGATGGCCGCCTTCCGGCTCGCGAGCATCCCGGACAGCGCTCGGTAGGCGTCCGGCGCCAGCAGGCGGAGCAGGCGCTCGTTGAGCGGCTGGAAGCGGACGGTCAGCTCGGTATTGGCAATCGAGAGCGAAATCTGCGCCTGCGTCAGCGACCCCAGGCCCATCGGCGGCATCGTGCCCATCGGGTCGGGCGCCTCCTGGGAGTGGACCCGGCTCGAATGGGCGCAGGCGCAGAGGGCCAGCAGGGTGAAGAACTTGGTCGCGCGAATCATGAGGTCATCCCCTGCGCGGCGGCGGCGAGAATGCTCCCGGCGAGGTCCGCGATCCCCTCGCCGGTCACGGCACTGGTCGGCTGCAGCTGGTCCTCGGGCAGGTCCAGCGCCGCGGCCAGCGCCGTCGTCCGGGCGCGGACGGCCATCCGCCCCAGCTTGTCGATCTTGGTCAGGGCCGCCAGCACGGGGCGCCCCGACGCCGCAAGGACGTCCCGAACCTCCCGGTCCTCTGCGGAGAGCTCGCGCCGGATGTCGAGCAGCCAGACCACGCCTGCCAGCGCGTCGCGCGTGCGAAGATACCCGTCCAGCAACTGCCGGTACCCGGCCCGCGCCGGCTTGCTCGCGCGGGCAAAGCCGTACCCCGGCAGGTCCACCAGGTAAAAGGTCGGCAGGCGGAACACGTTGAGCAGGGTCGTCTTGCCGGGCGTGGCGCTCACGCGGGCCAGCCCCTTCCTGCCCACGAGCGCATTGAGGAGGCTCGACTTCCCGACGTTGGAGCGCCCCACGAAGGCCAGCTCGGGGAGCGCGGGGTCGAGCTGGACGCGCGGATCCGGGAACGAACCGACGAATTCGATCGGGAGGTTGGCGAGGGGGTGCGGCGTTGAAGCGGCGATAATGCTTACGCTTCCTTCTTCTGCTTGGCTCGCTCGGTCACGACCAGCGGCGGCTTGCCGTCCGTGACGCACTCCGCAGTGATGACGACCTCGCGCACGTCCTCGCGGTCCGGCAACTCGAACATGATGTCGGTCATCATCGTCTCGAGGATGGCCCGCAACCCCCGCGCCCCGGTGCCGCGCTTGAGGGCCTTCCGCGCCACCGCCCGGAGCGCCTCGGCGTCAAAGGTCAGCCGTGCGTCTTCGAGCTCGAACAGCTTCCGGTATTGCTTGGTCAGGGCGTTCTTGGGCTCGAGCAGGATTTGCACCAGCGCCGACTCGTCCAGCGATTCCAGCGACACGGTGACCGGAAGGCGGCCGACCAGCTCCGGGATCAGGCCGAAGCGGAGCAGGTCGTCCGGTTCCACGTCGGTGAACGGATTGTGGGTGGCGTCGGCCGGGCGCTCGGCGCGCGGGCCGGAGGTGAACCCGATCTTCTGCCGACCGACGCGCGACTCGATGATCTTTTCGAGCCCGTCGAATGCCCCCCCGCAGATGAACAGGATGTCCTTGGTGTTGATCTGGATGTATTCCTGCTGCGGGTGCTTCCGTCCGCCCTGGGGCGGCACCGAGGCCACCGTGCCCTCGAGGATCTTGAGCAGCGCCTGCTGGACACCCTCGCCCGACACGTCGCGCGTGATGCTCGGGTTTTCCGACTTCCGCGCGATCTTGTCGATCTCGTCGATGTAGACGATGCCGCGCTCGCACTCGGCCACGTTGAACTCGCCGGCCTGCAGCAGCCGCACCAGGATGTTCTCCACGTCCTCGCCCACGTACCCGGCTTCGGTGAGGGTCGTGGCGTCGGCGATGGTGAAGGGGACGTCGAGGATGCGGGCGAGGGTCTGCGCCAGGAGCGTCTTGCCCACCCCGGTCGGGCCGAGGAGGAGGATGTTGGACTTCTCCAGCTCGACCTCGCCGTCGCGGGCGGCGGCGGCGTTGATGCGCTTGTAGTGGTTGTACACCGCCACCGACAGCGTCCGCTTCGCGCGCTCCTGCCCGATGACGTACTGGTCGAGGGTGTCCTTGATTTCGGCGGGAGTCGGAACCGACGTGATGCTTTCGGCAACTTCGCGTTCCTCGTCTTCGGCAAGAATCTCATTGCAGAGCGTGATGCACTCGTTGCAAATGTAGACGGACGGTCCGGAGATGAATTTCCGGACCGAGTCCTTGGACTTGCCGCAAAAGGAACAGCGGAGGTGCTTGTCGTTCGACATGCGCTGGCCGCCGATGGTGGAGAGGGGACCCTCCCCGAAAGGTGGGTCGGGTCCCGGGGGGCGTCAAGCCTGAGGGGCCGGGGTGAGCCAGTCCTTGCGGGGTTCGAACACGGTGTCGATGAGGCCGTACTCCCGGGCCTCCTCGGCGCTCATAAAGCGGTCCCGGTCCATGTCCCGCTCGATGGTTTCGATTGCCTGGCCGGTGTGGAAGCTGTAGAGCTGGTTCATCTTAGCGCGCAGGTAGAGGATTTCCCGCGCCTGGATTTCGATGTCCGACGCCGTGCCCTGGGTGCCGCCCGAAGGCTGGTGGATCATGATCCGGCTGTGCGGCAGGGCGCTCCGCTTGCCCTTGGCGCCCGCGGCCAGCAGGAAGGACCCCATGGAGGCGGCCATGCCCATGCAAATGGTGTTCACCGGGGCCCGGAGATGCTGCATGGTGTCGTAGATCGCCATGCCGCTGGACACCACCCCGCCCGGGCTGTTCAGGTAGAGGTAGATGTCCTTCTCGGGGTTGTCGGCCTCGAGGAAGAGCAGCTGGGCGATGATGATGTTGGCGACGTCGTCGTTGATGGGCGCGCCGAGGAAGACGATCCGGTCCATCAGGAGGCGGCTGAAGATGTCGTACGTCCGCTCGCCCCGGCTGGACCGCTCGATGATGTAAGGAGGATACAGGGACACGAGACTCACCCTTCCACGGTGGATTGCTGAAGCAGGTAGCCGAAGACCTTGTCCTCGGAGATGGCGCGCTCGAGTTCGGCCAGCCGGTTGGCCTTCTGGAGCGAGGCGTAGACCTGGCCGGCAGGGACGTTGCGGGCAGCCGCCATCGTGGCGATCCGGGCGTCCACGTCGGCCTCGGTGGCGTACAGGCCCTGCGCCTCGGCGACCGCGGACAGCACCAGGTCACGCCGCACCTGGGCCTCGGCCACCGGCTGGAACTGGGCGGCGAACTCCGGTTCGCGCTCGTGGGGCACGCCGTAGGCGTGCAGGTAGCCATGGATGACCCGGTGGACAAGCGAGGGCGGCGATTCCACGCTGTTCGCCTCGACCAGCTTCTGGATCAGCTGGTCGCGGACCCGCGCGTCGGCCTCGCGCACCGCCTCATGCTCCAGGTCGGAGCGGACGGCGGCCCGGAGGCCGGCGAGATCCTCGAAATCACCGACCTCGCGCGCGAACGCGTCGTCGAGCGGGGGCAGTTCCTGCCGCTTCACCTCGTGCAGCGCCACCCGCAGCTTCCGGGACTTGCCCCGCCGGGTCTCGTCGGGATGATCGTCGGGCAGCCGGACCTCGGTCTCGGCCACCTGACCGGGCACGAGTTCCATGATCCGCTCCTCGAGGGCGGGCAGGGCCTGCCCCTCGCCGAGGATGATGGAATGCGGTTGCGGCTCGGCGGGCGCGCCCTCGTCGAGTGAGGTCACATCCACCTGCACCATCTGGCCTGCGGCGGGGCGCTGGCCCTCGACCGGCAGCCAGGTGGCCTTCTGCTCGCGGAGCCGGGCGATCTGCTCCTCGACCTGCGCATCGGTGACGGCGTGCACCTCGCGCTTCAGCGTGAAGCCCCCGACCGTGGTCAGCGCGACGTCGGGTCGGACCTCGACGTGCAGCTCGAACTCGATGGCACCGCCGTCCTCGAACTTGACGTTCCTGACCGAGGGATCGGCCAGCGGCTTGAGCGACTCCGATTCCCGCGCCTGGTCCCAGCTCTCGCGGATGACCTCGTCGAGCACCGTCTGGCGAATGGCATCATGGAAGCGCTTCCGGACGATGGCCACCGGCGCGTGGCCAGCGCGGAAGCCGGGCAGGCGTACGCGGCGGGCGACCTGCTGGACGGCCTTGTCCTCCGCGAGGCGGACCCGCTCGGCGGGCACCGTCACCTGGAGCGACTTCAAGGCGGCATCGCCGCTGGTCTTCTGGATGGTAATGGTTGTCATGGCGGGCGAAATCTACCCGGCCGCCGTGACCCGGGCAAACGAGGCCGCCGGGTCAGCTCCCCGGGCGGGGGGGCAGGTCCCGGGCGGCGGCAGCGTCGCGGAACGCTTCGCGCGAGTGGGACCCGTCGCAGAAGGGCTTGTTGGCGGAGTGCCCGCAGCGGCACAGGGTGATCATCGGGCGTCCGCCGAGGCCGAAGGCAGCCCCCTCGGCGTCCACCAGCTGAAATTCTCCCTCGACCCTCAGGGGGCCGTTGGGATTGACCACGATGCGCGTCGCGATGGGAGCCTCCCCGGACAGGTGATCGAAGCAGTGCGACCGGAGGGACTCGAACCCCCACGGGTTTCCCCACCTGGTCCTAAGCCAGGCGCGTCTGCCATTCCGCCACGGTCGCTAAGACTCCTTGCCGGATCCGCCGCGCAATTCCCGCTCGATGGCGCCGAGCGTCTGCTGCGTGGCCGGGCCGGGATCGCCGCTCTTGCGGAGCCGCCTGGCCTCCCGCTCCAGCTCCTTCCGGAACAGTTCCTCCGCGACTTCCTGCCGATGCCGCAGCTCCTCGGCAAACCCGGGATCCTCCGCGAGCCGCCGCATGTCGTCCCGCACGCGCGTCATCAGCTCGGCCACATGGTCCCGCGCATGGCTGGCGTCGGGATCGCCCGTGGGCAACGCCGCGAGCCGCCGGGACACCCGCTGCAGCAATTCCAGATAGGCATTGCTCGGCGCGGCCTGGCGTACCTGTTCGAGGTCGTTCGCGGCCCGCTTGTCGGCGCGCGCCCGGCGCTCGAGCTCGGCCGTCTCGGCCAGGAGCGCGCCCGCCACCAGATTGGCGGCGCTGCGGAACTCGCCGTACGACTCGCGACTGCTGCGCCCCAGCGCGCGGCCGACGATGAGCCCGTTGAGCGCGCCGAGCCCCGCCACGATGAGTGGTGCGAAGGTGCGGTCGAGTCCCAGCACCTCGCCCCGCCCCATCAGGCGGAGCAGCGCGAGGTAGACCAGCGCCGCACCGGCGTTGGAGACCACCCAGAGCGCGTAGTACCCGCCCGGCCCCGCGCGGCGCAGCCCGCCGAACACCAGGGCCAGCGCCCCGCCCGTGGCGCCCGCTGCGACACCCGCCAGCCCCATGTCCAGGATGGCCGCCGGGATGTCCGGCCGCCCCTGGAAGAGCCAGAGCGGCACGCAGGCGAGAATCAGGGCCGACGTCACGCCGACTCCCAGCAGCGCGCCCCAGAACACCGGCTGGAGCGGCGGCGGAAGTCGCTCAGCCGTCTCGACGACGCGCAGCAGTCGGGAACCGCGCATCAGGCGCTCACTCCAGCAGCCATCCGAGGAAGATCCAGGACACGCGGCCGCCGTCCAGGCGCACGCGCATCACGTGGAGGCCGTCCGAATCGTCGGGCGCGACGTAGTCCCACGATTGCTCCTCACGATGTTGGGGGCGGCCGTACAGTTCGAGGACGCGCGCTTCCGGGTCGCCGGTCTGGAGTCCGCGCGCCGTCGCCAGCCGGGGCCCGGTCAGCGTCACCCCGTATCGGAGTCCGTCGTCGCCGAGGGCCACGGCGAGGTCCGGATACACCCACGCCAGCAATTCGACCTCGGGATCGTCCGGGTCCGGGATCGAGATGACGGAGTCCGGCTCGCCGAGAAGCGCCAGGACATCGGCGGAGTCGGCGTCGTCCGGCAGCCCGGCCACCACGAAGTCGCTGTCGGTGAGCCAGGGGCTCCCGGCGCGGCGGTCGGTGTCGCCCGGGCAGGCCAAGATGAGGGTGGCGGCCGCCAGGGGGAAGAGTGAGCGGAGATGCACGCCACAATCTAGCAAGACGGAGGCGGTGCCGGGGACGCACGGCCGTGCGCCCCGGCACCGCCCCCGGTGCCCCTCAGGCCTACTCCGGATCGGCCGCTATTCGCCCGAGACCTTGATCCGTTCGACCCGCCGTTGCCCTCCGCCACGCAACGGGCGGTAGACCTCCAGCGACACGATTCCGCCCGGGCCCGGCTGCTTGAGGGCGCTCCGCAAGTCGGCCTCCGTGGATACCGGCGTCCCCTCGACACTCAGGATGATGTCGGGGGGCCCGCCTGCGTCGGCCGGAAGGAGCACGTCCCACGACGGGCCGTCGGGCGTGACGTCCACGACCACCAGGCCGCCGGTGCCACGCGGCAGACCGAGTTCGAGGGCGTCGGCCGGCTTGAGGGGCTCGACCGCGATCCCCAGCGCCGTCATCGGCGTGCCGTTCGGCCCGGCGTCGCTGTCGTCCGGCGGACCCGCGTCGGCCTGGGCCAACTCGGGGGCGTCCAGCGCGACCAGCTTGACTGCGTACGTCTTCCGGACGCCGCCCCTTCGGGCCACTTCGACCTGCACCACCTGCCCGGGGCGGTTGAACCCGATGGCCTGCTGCAGCTGCGCGGTGTAGCTCACCGGCTTGCCGTTGACGCTGATGATGATATCGCCCTGCCGGAGCCCGGCCTTCTCCGCCGGAGAGTTCATGGCGAACCCCTGGACCAGGACCCCGCGGATCTCCGGCAGGCCGGCGTAGGTGGCGTCGTTGGGCCCGGCATCCTTGATGTTGATGCCAAGGGCGGCGCGTTCCACGCGGCCGGTGGCCACGAGTTGATCCATCACGATGCGCGCCAGGTTGATCGGGATCGCGAACCCGTAGCCGGCGTTGAGCCCCGTTTCGCTCGCGATGGCGGAGTTGATGCCGATGACCTCGCCGCGCACGTTCACCAGGGGACCGCCGGAGTTGCCCGGGTTGATGGCCGCGTCGGTCTGGATGAAGTCCTGGATGCTGCGCACCGTCCGGTTCGGAAGGCTGTTCAGGCCCCGGCCGGTGGCGCTGATGATGCCGCTCGTCACTGTGAAGGTGAGCGCATCGCCGAGCGGATTGCCGATGGCCAGGACCCACTCGCCCACGCGGGCCTCGTCGCTGTTGCCGAGCACGACCGGCTTCAGGTCCTTGGCGGGGATCCGGACCACGGCCACGTCGGTGCTGGGGTCGGTCCCCACCACGGAGGCCGTGAACTCCCGGTGATCGGGGAGCATCACGGTCACCTTGTCGGCGCCTTCCACCACGTGGTTGTTCGTGAGGATCAGCCCGTCGGCGGAGACGACGAACCCGGTGCCGCCGCCCTGCTCGACACGCGGCCCCTGGCGGTTGTGGGGGAAGAACTGCTCCATGCCCGGCGGCAGTTGCCGCTGGGGCGTGGTGTTGGTCTTCTGGGACTTGATGAACACGACGCCCGGCTTGACCCCCTCCGCCACATTGGCGAAGGCATCGCTCATGGCGATCAGCATGTCGGCGCCGGGGTTCGACACCGCCGACGGCTGGCGCGCCGGCGAGACTGCCGAGGCCTGACGCGTGGGGGCCTGCTGAGGCAGGAGTCCGGTTTGAGACTGGGCCTCCGAGGCGCCCGGTAGCTGCAGGGCACCAGCGAAGAGCAGGCCCAGCAGGAAGGCCAGGCCCACGAGACTCCCGAACTTCAACCAGTTACGGGTGCGAACGGACATGATGCGGGCTCTCAGTCGTGGATGTATGGATAGCACTCCCCGCGCAGCCGGGGTACTCCATCATAACCCGGATGCGCGGGGAAAAGTTTCGGTCGCGCCCTACTTCTTCGAATCGTCGACGATCTCGTAATCCGCCTCGACGACGTCCTCCGTCGGCGCGGCTCCCGGCTCCGGGGCGCCCGGCGCGGCCGCCTCGCCGCCGGCCTGGGCGCTCTGGTACAGCGAGGCGCCTGCCGCCGAGTAGGCGGCGTTCAGGTCGTCCAGTGCCCGCCGGATGAGGTCAGGGTCGCCGGTCTTGAGGGCGCCCTTGCCGCCCTCCAACGCGTTGTCCAGCCTGGACTTGGCGTCGGCGGAGAGGCGGTCCACCCACTCCTTGCTGTCCTTCTCCACCTTGTACACCAGGCCGTCGAGCTGGTTGCGCGCCTCGATCTGGTCGCGCCGCTTCTTGTCGTCCGAAGCGTGCGCTTCGGCGCTCTTCACCATCTTCTCGATTTCCGTGTCGGACAGGCCGCTCGACGCCTCGATCCGGATCTTCTGTTCCTTGCCCGTGGTCTTGTCCTTGGCCGACACGTGCAGAATGCCGTTGGCGTCGATGTCGAACGTGACCTCGACCTGCGGCATGCCCCGGGGTGCCGGCGGAATGCCGGTCAGCTGGAACTTGCCGATCGTCCGGTTGTCCACCGCCATCTGGCGTTCGCCCTGGAGGACGTGGATCTCCACCGTCGTCTGGTTGTCCTCGGCCGTCGAGAAGACCTCCGACTTCTTGGTCGGAATCGTCGTGTTTCGCGGGATGAGCACGGTCGTCACTCCGCCCAGCGTCTCGATGCCCAGGGAGAGCGGCGTCACGTCGAGCAGCAGGACATCCTTGACGTCGCCGCCCAGCACGCCGCCCTGGATGGCGGCGCCGATGGCCACCACTTCGTCGGGGTTCACCGAGCGGTTCGGCTCCTTGCCGAAGAACGCCTTGACCACCTCCTGGATCTTCGGGATGCGGGTCGAGCCGCCGACCAGGATGATCTCGTCGATGCTCTTCGGGTCGAGTCCCGCGTCCTTCAGCGCCTGCTGCATCGGCGGCATCGTGCGCTGGACCAGGTCGTCCACCAGCTGCTCGAACTTGGCCCGCGTCAGGTTGTAGTTGAGGTGCTTGGGCCCCGACTGGTCGGCCGTGATGAACGGCAGGTTGATGTCGGTCTGCTGCGTGCTCGACAGCTCCATCTTGGCCTTCTCGGCCGCCTCCTTGAGGCGCTGGAGCGCCATCGGGTCCTTGGAGAGGTCGATGCCCTGGTCCTTCTTGAACTCGGTGACGAGCCAGTCGATGACGCGCTGGTCGAAGTCGTCCCCGCCCAGGTGCGTGTCGCCGTTGGTGCTCTTCACCTCGAACACGCCCTCGGCGAGTTCGAGCACGGAGATGTCGTAGGTGCCGCCGCCCAGGTCGAACACGGCGATCTTCTCGTCCTTCTTCTTGTCGAGGCCGTACGCCAGCGCCGCGGCCGTCGGCTCGTTGATGATTCGCTTGACTTCGAGCCCGGCGATCTTCCCTGCGTCCTTGGTGGCCTGCCGCTGGGAGTCGTTGAAGTAGGCCGGGACCGTGATGACCGCGTCAGTCACCGTCGTGCCGAGGTAGTCCTCGGCGGTCTGCTTCATCTTCTGCAGGATCATCGCGGAGATCTCAGGGGGCGTGTACTTCTTGCCCTGGATTTCGACCGCGGCCAGCCCGTTGGCGCCGTCGGCCACCGGGTACGGAACCCGCCCCGACTCCTCCTTCACCTCGCCGGTCCGCCGTCCCATGAAGCGCTTGATCGAGAAGATGGTCTGCTTCGGGTTGGTCACGGCCTGGCGCTTGGCCACCTGGCCCACCAGCCGCTCACCGTCCTTGGTGAACGCCACGACCGACGGAGTGGTGCGTCCGCCCTCGGCGTTGGGAATGACGACGGGATCGCCGCCCTCCATGACAGCCACCACGGAGTTCGTGGTGCCGAGGTCGATACCGATGATTTTCGAGGCCATGGCTTTCGTTCCTTTCTCGGGAATTCGCAGGCCCGCCGCCCCACGGCCGAGAACCGTCGGGAGCAGGCGTACGGAGATGCCCCCGCAAGGGCAACCCTCATACCGCGATTTGCTGCCGATATGGCAGTGACTTGTATCCTTCTATTTCACAATGGCTTGCAATGAAAAACGACCCGGAAATCGGGTCGTTTTCGTGCCTACTGCCACCCGACCTAGAACGACTGGGCGAAGCTGAAGGTGAAGGTCCACGTCGCTCCGCTCTCCATCGGCCGGGCAAACCCGAGCCCGAGCAGGGTGCCGAACAGGCTCAGCCGAATTTCCTGCGTGGTCTTGATGCCGTTCGAGGGGACCGAGAACGGGACCGTGACTCCGTTGACCACCTGGGTGCCAACCGCATCGAGCGCGGCATCCGAGCCTGCGTTGGTCGACTCGGTGTACCCGTTGTACATCCGGTACGAGAGGTTCGGCGCGATCGGGGGGATGGTCGTGTTCCCGATCTTGAGCGGCGCCTGGAGGAACGGGAGGGGCGCGGACAGCATCCAGCGGGTCAGCGCGGCCACGTTGCCGCCGAACTGGTCGTAGTCGTACCCCGGCATGCTCCCCGAGCCGCCGATGAGGAAGAGCTGCTGGGTAGGCGGGTTGTCCGAAATGGTCGTGCCGACGTCGCCCACCAGCGTGAAGACCACCGATTTCCAGTTTGCGCGCACGACCAGGCCGGCCTGGATCCGCTGGTACGGGAGATCGCCGCCGCCGGCCTCGTAGCTGGCGCTGAGGGCCAGGCCGGGCCGGGTGAAGTGCGAGCTGATCTCGGGGTGCCAGTTCACGCTCACCTGCGCGCGAGGGTACTCGTACGCGATGACCGTCGGGTTGAGCGTGTAGCTCTGCCCGAGGGGGCCCGTCGAGAGGTCTGCCACCGTCCGCCGATCCTTCACCCAGTCCACCCGCGCCGTCACGTTGCCCGGCGCCATTCGCGAAAAGAACCGGGTGCCGCCCACGCCAGCGGTGAGCCGGTCCGCGTAGTCGTAATTGTCCTGCTGGAACAGGGCACGGACGCCGCGATTGTAGTCGAGCGGGTCGGGGAACTTGGTGGCGAGGTCGAGGTCGCGCATCGCCTGCGCGTTCCAGGCCCACGCCCCGCGCCCGAGGGTGGCCGTGACTCCACCGCGGGGCAATCCGGGCCAGATCGCGTAGCCCAGCGTGCCGCGGATCCGAAGCCCCGGCATGGCGTTTCGGAGATACGCGGTGCCCGAGACGCCGAGGTACAGGCCTTCCACCCGGTTGAACCGGAGCGCTTCGAGCGTGGTCGGCCCACGCCAGAGGAACTCGGGCGGGCCATCGGGCCGAAAGGCGAGGGGACCGACGTCGAAGAGGTTGCTCGGGCTGCCCGAGCGCACCGACTTGTCCGGCGATTCCTGCCACGCCCGAAACTCGGACACGGTGTCCTTCGGGGCCACCGTCCGGCCTTTCGGGAACGCCGGTAGCACCACGGGTGGTTCGCCCGCGGCCTGCACGAATGGCCTGAGCTCCCGCAGAGTTGTGATGACCCGGATCATGCTCCAGCTTTCGGTCGTGAGCGGGATCAACACTTCCAGGTCCACCAATTGCCAGGTCGGCATCCAGCCTGCGCCGGGCACCTCCGTGTTCACGATATCCACCACCGCGGCGTTGAGCGCCAGGCTGTTGAGCAGGCGCTTCTTTCCGGACTCGGGCGGCCCGCCCATCGTGAGGAACTGCCCGCGAAGGCGCCGGAGCACGCCCGTCTCGGGGTCGAGATACATGTCTCCTCGGAAGAGCTTGGCCGCCTCCGCCAGCGAATCGCGCGGCCACACCCGAATCCGGACGACACGTTGCGGGCCGCCGACGGGAAACTCCATCGTCAGCGTATCACCGCCCTCGAAGCGGTAGTAGTGCTCGCGGGCGGCCCCGAGCGGCGAGCGGACGGCGAGCCGTCCTGCCGAGTCCGCACCGGCGACGGTCGCCGCGCCGCTCCCGACGCCGAAGGCGTCGTACTCGTCGCCCGTCAGGGTGGGAATGATCCAGCCGTTGGCCAGCGCGGCGGAGGCGGGGAGCGGCACCCCGGTCGTCACCACGCGGTAGCCTTCCTGGTGCTGGCCGAAGCCCACACCAGCTTCCCAGGTGAACACGCCCGCCGTCTGCTCGATGGTGGAGGTGCCCTCGATCCTGTTCGGGAGCAGCTTGGTGAGCGCCACCGCGGACTCATAGCGCGCGGTGTAGCCACGCAGCGCCGCGGGTGGGGCGGCGTTGGCCGCGGACGCGTGCTCGATGAGTGCGCGCAAGGCCGGGCTCGCGTAGGCAGTCGTGTCCGGAGCCTGACCCTGAGCGAACAGCAGGAGGATGGCCAGCATGTGCAATGATCCGTGGCGGAGAGGGCCCGCCTAGAAAGTGAAACCGCCGCCTGCGTTGATGAACACGCCCTGTCCTGCGCCGGTGGCCACGTTGAGGCTGGCGGCGAGTGACCGGTCGAGCAAGGCAACCCAGAGTCCACCCCCGAAACTGGGGTGCCACTCCTTGGACGACTCGCCATTCACGAAGACCCGGCCGATGTCGGCCAATCCAAGGACGCCGAAATCCCACGGCAGCACGAACGTGACCTGCGACACCCGGAGCCGGAGGTCCAGGTTGCCGAACACGGCCTGGTTGCCCTCGTACCTGCCCTGTGGAAGCCCGCGCACCGTGCGGCCGCCGCCGATGAACGCCGCCTCGAAGTAGGGGACGTTTCCGGCCGTGATGGTGCCCGAGAGGCGGGCGGCGACCGTCATCGCGTGCCACCAGTGCGGTGTGTGGTACCCGGCGATCGACGCGCTCGCGGTGCCGAACTGACCGCTTCCGTCGCGGATCAGCGGGTACCAGGCCCCGTCCACGCTGGCCAACACGCCGCGCCGGGGCGCGCCACGCACGTCACGGGTATCGAAGGTGAACTGGCCCGTCAGTCCGGCCTCTCCGAAACTGGGGCTGCCGTACGGCTGGTCCGCTCCGATGAACAACGTCGTGTCGAGCGGGGTGTTGACTGACTTCAATTCGATCCCAGCAGCCACCTTCACCCGGCTCGACAACGGGAGCACGAGCGAGGGTGCGAGGCCGTACAGGTCGCGCCCTGCGCGGTAGTAGCTCGAGGCGCTGTCACCGGGGGTCTCGTTGCCGAACCCGTAGAAATAAACCGCCCCGACCCCGGACGCGACAGCCTCCACGTGCAGTTGCAGCGGGGAGCGCTCCCATCGGAAATCCGACAAGAGTTCTACCACGCCGCTCTTGGAGTCGGAGCCGTAGGCCGCGCGGAGGGTGACCTGGTTGCGGTACGGCCGCGCCTCGCCCGACCAGTCGGTCCGGACCACGCCGCCACCGATGAGCAGTCCCACGCCGGACGACAGTTCGAGCCAGCCGGTCGGGTGGAAGTTCCGGCGCCCCTCCGTTCGTTCCGCCCCCGTGCTGTCGAGATGGGCGAGGGCGTCAGGCACGGTGGTGGTCCTGACGGGGACGGCGTCCGGAGGAGACGCGGTCACCGTTATCCCCTTGCCATAGACCGCTGCCGTTCCCCGCGGTGACTCGCCTTCGATCACCACGCCCGAGTTTGGCGCGGGCACGATGCGCAGCGTCGGGGCCTTTCCCTCGGGGCTGATGAACCGCACCGTGTCGGCGCCGCCCCCGAGGAACAGGGTGACCGATTCTGTTTCCTTCCCGCTGAAGGCCACTCGAGGCCCCGGGCCCACGCTCAATTCGAGCGAGTCGGGGGTTCGCCACTCAGCACCCACTGTCTCCGGCAAGGCGGTCCCGAACACCTCCGCGGCGCGCCTGACCTGGCGGTACATGTGATCCACGGCGTCGGGGAGATGGTCGCGCCGTTCGCGAAGGAAGCGCGTGAGCCGCGTGCCGACCTGCGCCTGGTAGGGTGCGGGCATCTTCCCGACCGCTGCGGCGATCACGGAATCGGTCAGCGCGGACTGCAACGCGGCGGCGGCCGAGTCCCAGGCCGGCCTGCCGAGCGCGCCCAGCAGGTATCGATAGGAACTCGCCTGGTCTGGAATGCCGGTCAGGGTGTGGGGGTAGTTGGGGCCAAAGGTCGTCAGGTCCGGCTGGATCGGGCGCGCGAGGTACGTGGCGATGCCGTCGTAGCGGGCGAGCGCGGTCTCGCGGAAGGTGCCGAGCGGCCGCCACTGGATCCCCCCGTCGATCGGCACGGCCTCCCAGCGCCAATCGAGGAACCCCGGGGCGAGGTTGCCGACATAGACGTTGAAGAGGCTGGCGCGCAGGACCGCTCGGGCGTCCACCACCTCGGTGGGGTCATGGAGCGTGCGGTGAAGCAGGGCGAGCGAAGTGATGACGGTGCCGGGTGCGACGGCACCGATGGAATCGGCCGTGGCCACCGGGTCTCCCTTGAGGAGATACCCGGCGCGACCCGGGTCGCCGGCGTCGAGCCCCGGAATCGCCGGACGAGGGGGCAGCGCCACCAGCCACGCCGGCTGGTTCGGCACGCCGGCCGCCTCGGCGAGGGCAGCGGCCACCAGCGGACCAGCGGGATTCCGCCCGCTCGTGAGGTCCGCGATGAGCCCGGCGCTCACACTCGCCGGCACGATGCCTGATGGGAAGGAACGGGGGTCGGTGCGGTCCAGCGGGAAGAAGGTCCAGTGGCTGCCGTCGGCGCCCTTGAGGAAGGTCAGCCCCGCGAGGCGGCCGGTTCCTTCGCTCGCCACGCGGAGCCCGCCGCCGGTGGCCTGCATGTCGAGCACCGGCACGGTGATCGGCGTGTTCCACAGCGTCCGGTACCGGGCGCCGAAGAGGCCCGTTCCGAGCCAGCGAATCCACGACGTCGTACTGAACTGCGGGCCGGGCACAACGGTGACGCTGTCGCGGGTGACCGGGGATGACTGGGCCGCCAGCGGCGACGCGCCGAGGGCCACCAGCACCACCACGGTGCGGACGGCGCTCACGACGAGGGCCCGCATCACTGATGTCACGTGGCTACGGCAGCTTGGCCGTCGCCTCGCCGATCACTCGCTGGACCTGCGGGTTGTCGGGGAACTGCTGCGCCACCGCCTGCAGGACCGCCCGGGCCGAATCGGGCTGCCCCAGCGCCACGTAGGCGTCGCTCCGGAGCACGCCTGCCTGCAGCACCATCCGGGGGTTGTCGGCCGGAATCGCGAGCCCGTTCAGCATCGTGAGCGCCCCCGCCGGGTCGTGCCGGTCGATCAGGAGGGAGCGGGCGGACAGGAACGCGACAGTGAGGTCTCCCGGCATCTGCCGGGCGAGTTCCTCGGTGAGCCGCGCCGCGCTGGCCGAGTCGCCGGCCTCGCGGTCGGTCCTCGCGGCGTGGTAGAGCCCGGCCACGAGCAGCCGTTTCACGTCCTCCGGGTTGCCGGAGCGCGTCCCCACGCCCCCGGCGTAACTGTAGACCAGTTCGCCGCCGTGCTCCGCCGCCTCAAACAGAAAGAAGGCGGCCACGACCCCGGTCACCGCCGAGCCCACGAGGGCCACCCGCCGCACCTTCTCCTGCTTCCGCATCGCGAGGGCCAGCAGCTCGAAGGCCGCGACGACGAGGAACAGGTTCCGCGCACGCTCGCCCAGCTCTTCATGCTTCTGGACCGCCTCCCGCGCTCCCGGGATCCGTTCGGCGGGCGGGTGTGCCTGGTCACCGGACCGTGCAGCCAGGACGCCGGCCGTTGCCGCGGCCAGGAGCGTGATTGTCGCGACCGGCTTGAACCATGCGACCGAAGTCACCAGCGACAGGAGACGGAGCCCGACCCCGATGAAACCGAGCACCACGATGAAGTGGACGATTTGCGGGTGGAAGACGGCGATGTTCGGCATGGGAGCGGTCGTGGGTTAGGGGGAGTGGCCGGCGTGGTGTCGTCGTGAATGGTGCCCGGTCCCGGGCCGGAAGTCGAGGGGCACGGCGTCAGGCGGCGGCCAGCGCGCGATGATAGGCGTCGGCGGTCTGCCGTGCGGCGCGGGCCCAGGTGAACCCGGCCGCTTGCGCCAGGCCCCGCCGGCGGAGGTCGTCCCGCAGGACCCGGTCGGTCAGGAGTCCCTCGAGGATCTTCGACAATCCATCCACGTCCATCGGCTCGAAGAGGACGGCCGCATTCCCCGTGATTTCCGGCACGGAGGTGGCCCTGGCCGCCACGACGGGGCATCCGGAGCGCATCGCCTCGAGGACCGGCAAGCCAAATCCTTCGAAGTAGGAGGGAAAGACGAAGAGGTCGGCCGCCGAATAGCACGCCGCCAGCTGCGGCTCGGGGAGGGCCGAACGGTACTGGACGTGTCGCTCGAGGCCGAGTCGGGCGATCAGGCCGCGGCTGCGGGAGCTCCGGGCGCCGATCCGGAGCAGCAGCAGGTCGGGGCGGTCCTTCACCAGCCGGGCCAGCGCCTGGAGCAGCGTCTCCACGTTCTTGCGACGCTCCTCGCTTCCCACATGCAACAGGATGAGTCGAGTCGGGTCGAGACCCAGGGCCTCGCGGCTGGCCTGCCGGTCCCGTGGCGCGAAGGCGGGCGACACCGCGTGGTGCACCACGGTGGTGCGTTCCTCCGGATAGTCGAAGAGCGAGAGGTAGTCGCGGCGGGAGTACTCCGACACGAACACCAGCCCGCTTGCCCGCTTGAGAGGGGTGAAGTGCCGGCGACGGAGCCAGGTGGACAGACCGGGATGGTTGGCGCCGAGCCGAAGGGCGATGAGATCGTGCACGGTCACGACGGCAGGCGACACGTGCCGGACCCCGGCGCCCATCATCTGGCTGGAGAAGTGGTAGAGGTCGTAGCCGCGCGGCGTCCGAGTGGGAAAATAGAGGTGCGAGTTGATGAGGTAGGTGGGTCCGAGCCCTGTGGCCTTGGCCCAGGGGGGCCGGGGCTGGACGATCACCGGCGACGCCAGGGGAGCGTCCGCGCGCCAGTCCGCCGGGTCGATCCGACCAGGCATGTTCTGGAGCAGGAGGTCGACCTCGAACTCGGGTGGCGTGAGCGCCCGCAATGCCCGATCGAGTTCGCGCGTGTAGCGGCCGATGCCGCCCCGGGCCGGGTGATCGTTGACCAGCAGGACGCGGGGAAGGGTCACCGCGGCACTCAGGTCGCGTCCTTCTTGACCGCCCGCCCCACGATGATCGTGATGTTGTCGCTGCCGCCGTCCGCGAGCGCGTCCTCGAGCAGCGCCTCGCACACCTGCTTCGCGGACGTCATCGCACGGAGCCGCTCGGCAATCCGCTCGTCCGGCACGTGCTTGGTGAGCCCGTCGCTGCACAGGAGGATGACCTGGTTCCAGACGCTTTCGACCCGGGTCACGACCGGCGCGGTCTGGTGGCCCCCGATGGCGCTGGACAGCACGTGGGCCCAGCGGGTGCGGGGCGCCTCGGTACGCGTCAGCACACCCTGGTCCACCAGCTCCTGGGCCATGGTCTGGTCACGGGTGATCTGGGTCAGGGTCCCTTCCCGAAAGAGGTAGCAGCGGCTGTCGCCCAGCTGCAGCAGGTAGGCGCGTGGCCAGACGCCGAGGAAGAGCGTGAGGGTGGTGGCCATGCTCCGGCCGCCCGGATCGGTCTTGGCCTGTTCGACCACTCGCTTGTGTACCTGCATGGCGGCCTGCTGCAGTGCGGCCGAGAAGCCGGCGTCGTCCACCGAGTCGGAGGCGTAGTACGCCTTCATGCTCTGGGTCACGTATTCCGTGATGCCCTCGAGCGCCAGGCGACTCGCTTCGCCGCCCTGGGCGCTGCTGCCGACGCCGTCCGCCACCATCGCGAGGAAGGCGAGGCGCTCGGTGGCAGGCCAGTGGCTGGACGCCGGGAGGCTGGTGCTATGGACGTTGATTTGCCGGCGGAGGGAACAGATCAGGAAATGGTCCTGGTTGGCCGACCGCACCTTGCCCGCATGGGTCAGCCCGAACACGTCGATTTCGTCGTCCCTCGGCTTGCGATCGGCCGGGGCGTCCACCGGGGTGGGATGCGGCATGGTCATCGGCGTGCTCCTCGCGGGGGTGCTGCGACCGAGGGTCAAGGGGAGAAGCTACGCCGGGATCCGGGAAGGGCAATGACAGCCGGGCGGACTAGCGGCCGTCGGCGCGGAGCAGCTGCTGGACGTTCTGGACCAGGATGACCCCGGCACTCGGGCGCCGGCGAATGAACACGAACGTGGAGCCCTCACGGGTCAGGTCGTAGTTCGAGTGGGGTTCGGACCCTTCGTAGTCACTGGCGGAGAAGAGCACGACGCGGCGCAACACGGTCGCCGCATCGGCGAGGGTCAGGCGGGCGGAGGTCAGGCTTGGCGTCGGGCCACCGGTGGCGATGTAGGTCAGTTCCCCGCCCGGCCCCCAGCGTGGCTCCGCGCCGCCATCGACGGACACCTGCGTTCGTGGGCCGCTGCCGTCCACCCGTCGCACGTACACCTGGCGTTGCCGCGACTCATCGGACACGTAGGCGACCCAGCGGCCATCCGGTGAGACCGCGGGAAACGCCTCGGCGTAGGGCGTGGCCACGAGCGGGCGGACGGCCCCGGTCGAGTCCACCGTGATGACGTCGTACTGTCCGCTGCCCCCAATGAACAACGTCGCCACCAGGCGACCGTCCGGAAGCCAGTCGCCGGGGGTGAAGCCCGACGCGAGCAAGCGCGGCGCTCCGCCGTCCGGCCGCGTGAGCAGCGCGGCGACCCCGTCGTTCCGTGAGGCCAGGTAGGTCAAGCTCGAGCCTCCAGGCGACCAGATCGCGTCGTGCCCGTCATTCTCAAACGTACCCCGGGTGAGCGTGCCCTGGGCCCGATCGAACACCCAGACGTCTCGTCCGGTCGGATCGGTGATATCGAGTGCAATGCGCGCCCCATCAGGGGAGAATCGCGGATTGTGGTATTCCCCGGTCCGGTCGAGGAGCCGGGTGACCGCCCCACCGCGATCGACGAGCACCAGCTCTGCCCCGACCCGTGGGACGTAGACCACGGAGCCGGACCGCGAGACGCTCACGCGTGCCGTGCCGGTCGGCATCGCCGACGCCGGACCCCCGAGCGCCACGGCGGGCCCCGTGACCACGCCTTGCTGGGGGTCAAACGGGGCAGTCCAGAGGGTCCCATCGGCGAGCGCGTAGACCAGGGCGCCTTCCCCGGCGTACCAGGCGCCGCGGGACTCCGCCTCGAAGAGCAGCCGCCGTTCGCCGCTCCGGAGATCCACCGAGTACGCCTTGCCCGTGGCCTGGCCAAGGCTGGCGATGATGAGGGCGCGCCGACTACCGGGCAGCACGTCCTGCAGCGAGAGGATGCGCTCGCCCGCGGCCGAATCGCGTTCGAACAGGCGGGTCACCGGGCCGCCTCCCACCGGGACACCCCAGATCCCGCCGGTGGGACTCGAGAAGAGGATCCGGCCATCGTCCGTCCACCGGATCCAGGCGGTCGCATTCACGCTGTCGAGGGCGATCGCGGCGTCGCCCGACAGGTCCTGGTGGAAGACCGCGCCGTCCCTGGTGAAGAGGAGGTGCGTTCCGTCCGGGGAAAACACGGGGTTGCTTGCGCCCTCGGTTCCGGGAATCGGCGTCGCGGTGAGCTCGCCGAGCCGGCGGAGGAACAGTGCTTGCTGGCCGTCGCGCGCCCCGGCGAACACGAGGGCGTTCCCGTCCGGACTCAATGCGGTGAGCTGCAACGGGCCGCCGCGGAGCGGGACGCCGATCTCGAAGCGGGAGAGCGGTGGGGGGCGGTCCGCGCGACTCCAGACGAAAAATCCCCCGCTGAACCCGACCACCAGCCCGAGGCCGATCACCGCGGCAACCAACGCCGACGAACGGCGGCGCCCCCCGGCGTCGCGCTCGAGAAGTGGCACGAGGCCCGGGTGCTCGATCGCGTCTCCAAATTCCCCTGCCGTCGTGAACCGGTCGGCGGGAAGCTTGGCGAGCGCCTTGTGGATGCTGGCTTCCACGTGAGGGGGCACGGACGCCCGCAGGAGGCGCAGCCGCCGCGGCTCCTCCGTCACGATCTTGGCAATCACCGCCTGGGCGGAGGGACCATCGTGCGGCGGCTCGCCTGCCAGCAACTCATACGCCACCGCGCCGAGCGCGTAGATGTCGCTCCGGCCATCGATCTGGCGGTCGCCGGTCGCCTGTTCTGGACTCATGTAGTGGGGCGTGCCGAGGGACAGGCCGGTCTCCGTGAGCCGCGACCCGTTGGCCTGGGTCAGGGCCAACGCGATGCCGAAGTCGGCGATCAAGGGTTGGCCTTCGTGCACCAGGATGTTTTCGGGCTTGATGTCGCGGTGCACCACGCCGTGGCGGTGGGCGTAGTCCAGCGCGTCAGCGACCGCGCGGACGAGCCGGACCACTTCCTGGATGGGGAGCTGGCGGTCCCGGTCGAGCCGGTCCCGCAGCGTCTCCCCCTCCACGTACGGCATCACGTAATACAGGAACCCATCCGAGGCGCCGGAGTCGAAGAGCGGCAGGATGTGCGGGTGCTGGAGGTGCGCGGTGACCTTGATCTCGGCCAGGAATCGCTCGGCCCCGATCACGGCCGCCAGTTCGGGCCGCAGCACCTTCACCGCGACCAGGCGGTCGTGGCGGTGGTCGTGCGCCAGGTAGACCGTGGCCATCCCACCCTGCCCGAGGTGGCGATCGAGCCGGTAGCGGTCCGCGAGTGCGATGGTCAGGCGGTCGAGCGAGATCGTCATCCGCGCGTGCTCCACGGTCGGGTGCGGGTGGCCTTTCGGTCCCTACGGGCAGGCCCACCGGTGGTTCCAACGGTTCCCGAGGCCATATATTATGACGTCGCGAAGTCGCCTCTCGGCACGGCCCGGCCGCCAACCGCCAGGGAGCCGCATGCCCTCCAGCCCCACCCGTTCCGGCGCGGCGCCGACGGATCTTTCCATCCCCGTGCACTCCCGCAACCCCGGGATGCCCCTCGACCTGTCGTGGGTCCGCGGCGTCCGGGCCAACCGGAGCGCCATCGAACGCCGGGCCGCCACCATCCCGAAGCGACGCACCGTCAAGAGGGAATGGCAGGCAGCCTGGCTCCTCCGCGCCGTCACCCTCATGGACCTCACGACCCTCCAGGGCGACGACACCCCTGCCCGCGTGCGCCGGCTCTGCGCCAAGGCCCGTTCGCCGATCCGGGAGGACCTCCTCGCCGCGCTCGGCGCCGAGCGGCTGGGCATCCGCGTGGCGGCGGTGTGCGTTTACCATGCGCTCGTCCCCGCCGCGGTGGAGGCGCTTCGCGGCACCGGCATTCCGGTGGCCGCGGTGTCGACCGGGTTTCCGGCCGGGTTGAGCCCCTTCCCGCAACGGGTGGCGGAGATCCGCGCGTCGGTGGAGGCGGGCGCGGACGAAATCGACGTGGTCATCACCCGCGCGCACGTGCTGGCCGGCGAGTGGGAGGCGCTCTACGAGGAGGTGCGGACCTTTCGCGAGGCCTGTGGCGACGCCCACATCAAGGTGATCCTCGGGACCGGCGAGCTCGGCACCCTGCGCAACGTGGCGCGCGCGAGCCTCGTGGCGATGATGGCCGGCGCGGACTTCATCAAGACCTCAACCGGCAAGGAGCCGGTCAACGCGACGCTGCCGGTCGGGCTCGTGATGGTCCGCGCCATCCGCGATTACCTCGAGCGCACCGGCGTGCGGGTCGGCTTCAAGCCGGCCGGCGGCATCCGGACCGCGAAGGACTCGCTCGACTGGCTGGCCATGATCAAGGACGAACTCGGCGACGCGTGGCTCCGGCCCGAGTTGTTCCGCTTCGGCGCCAGCGGCCTCCTCGCCGACATTGAACGGCAACTCGAATACTTCGTGACGGGCCGCTACTCGGCGTTCCACCGCCACCCGATGGCCTGATCCCCGCGGGCACCCGACAAGGACCGCTCATGGCATCGATTCCCGAAATCTTCGCCTCCATGGCCTACGGCCCCGCCCCCGAGTCGGCGAAGCCCGCCGAGGAGTGGCTGGACGGCCGCGCGCGCACCTTCGGCCTCTTCATCGGGGGGGCGTGGACGGCGCCGGGCGAGTTGTTCGAGACGGTCAACCCGGGCACCGGGAAGCCGCTGGCGCGGGTCACGCAGGCGTCGCGCGCGGATGTGGACCGTGCGGTGGCGGCGGCGCGGGCCGCCCAGCCCGGCTGGTGGGCCCTTGGCGGGCACGGGCGCGCCAGGCACCTGTACGCCTTGGCCCGGGCGGTCCAGCGGAACGCGCGGCTGCTCTCGGTCGTGGAGTCGCTCGACAACGGCAAGCCGATTCGTGAATCCCGCGACATCGACATCCCGCTGGTGGCCCGGCATTTCTATCACCACGCCGGCTGGGCCCAGCTGATGGAACGCGAGCTTCCAGGGATGGAACCGGTCGGCGTCGCGGGGCAGATCATCCCCTGGAACTTCCCGCTCCTGATGCTGGCGTGGAAGATCGCGCCGGCCCTGGCCACCGGGAACGCGGTGGTGCTGAAGCCGGCGGAGTTCACCTCGCTCACCGCGCTCCTGTTCGGGGAATTGTGCGCCGAGGCCGGGCTTCCCGCCGGCGTGGTCAACATCGTGACGGGCGACGGACGCACCGGCGAGGCGCTGGTGGCGCACCCCGGTGTCGACAAGATCGCCTTCACCGGCTCGACCGACGTCGGCCGCCTCATCCGCGTGGCGACCGCCGGCACCGGCAAGAAGCTCTCGCTGGAGCTGGGCGGAAAGTCGCCCTTCGTGGTGTTCGACGATGCCGACCTCGACAGCGTGGTCGAAGGCGTGGTGGACGCCATCTGGTTCAACCAGGGGCAGGTGTGCTGCGCCGGCTCCCGGATCCTGGCGCAGGAAGGCATTGCGCCGCGGCTGGAGGCCCGCCTCAAGGCCCGGATGGAAACGCTGCGCGTGGGCAACCCGCTCGACAAGGCGGTGGACATCGGGGCCATCATCGCGCCGGTGCAACTCGACAAGATCCGGGAGCTGGTGCAAAAGGGAGAGGACGAGGGCGCGCGCATGTGGCAGCCGTCGTGGAGCTGCCCGACCGAGGGCTACTTCTACCCGCCGACCCTCTTCACCGACGTGGCGCCCTCCGCCACGATCGCGCAGGTGGAGATCTTCGGGCCGGTGGTGGTCATGATGAGTTTCCGCACCCCGGTCGAGGCGGTGGAGCTGGCCAACAACACGCGCTACGGGCTCGCAGCGAGCGTCTGGACCGAGAACATCAACCTCGCGCTCGACGTGGCGCCCAAGCTCAAGGCCGGCTCGGTCTGGATCAACTGCACCAACGTCTTCGATGCCGCGGCGGGCTTCGGCGGGTATCGGGAGAGCGGTTTCGGACGGGAGGGCGGCAAGGAAGGGCTGTGGGAGTATGTGAAGGAAGGCGGCAAGCGGGGAGGCGGGGAAGCGGGGAAGTATGAGCCGCTCTCGGAAGTGAAATCCCGCGCAAAAGGCCGTGCGGCCTCCCCGCCTCCCCGCCTCACTGCCGGTCCAGCCATCGACCGCACCCCCAAGCTCTACATCGGTGGGGCGCAGGTGCGCCCCGATTCTGGGTACAGCCTGCCGGTGCACGACGCGACGGGCGGCGTGGCCGGCGAGGTCGGGCACGGCAACCGGAAGGACATCCGCAACGCGGTCGAGGCGGCGCACAAGGCGGACGGCTGGGCGCGCGCCACGGCCCACCTCCGGGCGCAGGTGCTCTATTACGTTGCCGAAAACCTCGCGGCGCGGCGCGACGAATTCGTGTCCCGCATCGTGGGCCTCACCGGCCGGTCGAGGAGGCAGGGCCAGGAGGAGGTGGAGCTCTCACTCGCCCGGCTCTTCAGCTACGCCGCCTGGGCCGACAAGTGGGACGGCCGGGTGCACCACACGCCGTACCGCAACGTCACGCTCGCCATGCCGGAGCCCCTCGGCGTGATGGCGGTGGTCGCGCCCGAGGCGTGGCCGCTGCTGGGCTTCATCAGCGCGGTGGCGCCGCCCGTCGCCATGGGCAACACGGTGGTCGCACTGCCCTCGGGGCGCTGGCCGCTCGTCGCCACCGACCTCTACCAGGTGCTCGACACCTCGGACCTGCCGGCGGGTGTGCTGAACATCGTGACGGGGCCGCGCGAGGAACTCGCCGCGGTCCTGGCGGCGCACGACGACGTCGACGCGATGTGGTATTGGGGCTCGGCAAAGGGAAGCGCCGAGGTCGAGCGGCTCTCGGCAGGCAACCTCAAGCAGACCTGGGTGGATCACGGGAAGGCGGTGCGGTGGGAGTTGGCGGAGGGGGAGGGAGCCCGGTTCCTCCGGCACGCCACCCAGATCAAGAACGTGTGGGTGCCTTACGGCGAGTAGTCCGCTTGCGCTCGGCGGCGGCCGTCTTGGCGGCCGGGACGAGCGAGGCGGTGATGGTGATCTTCCGCCCCAGGACCTTCTGTAGGACATCCGCCTTCCGACGCGCCGCCCACCCTTCCAGCGCCATGTTGGCGCCGGCGCGCCGCGGGGCGATCCGCAGCACCAGCTTCTTCCGGGTCAGTTCCGCCGCCACCCCCTCGACCACCGCCGTATGGCCCCGGTCCAGCCCGTCCGCCACGCGGAGGAGCCCCGCGGTCCGCCTCACCAGCGCCTGGTCGTCTGGCGAGAGCGCCGCGTAGGGGGGGTCGGACCGTTTCGGGCCGCGCCGGCGGTGGTACCGGCTCACCAGCGCCACGAGCGAACGTTCGCGGGCACCCAGCCCGATCCGGTCGGCGTGCATGATGAGCTGGTAGCTGTGCCGGTGATGGCTCTTGTAACTGACGAGCTGCCCGACGTCGTGCAGGATGCCCGCTGCCTCGAGGATGTGGCGTTCCTCGGGGGTGCAGCCAATGGCCTCGCCGATCTGGTCGTAGAGGGAGAGCGCGAGCGTCCGGACCTGCTCGACGTGCTTCCGATCGGTGCGGCAGCGGTCGGCGAACTCGCGGACGAGGCGCATCGGGTCCACCGGCGGGGCCTGGGCTGCCCCGGCGCCGACCATTTGCCACAGCAACCCCTCGCGGAGTCCGTACGCGCTGACCACGATGCCGCCTGCGTCCAGCCGCTCGAGCAGGGCGGCGATCACGGTCAACCCTGCGAGGATGATGTCGGCCCGCTCGGGATTGAGGCCGGGCACCGCGCGGCGCTGGAGCGCGGTGCGTGTCGACAGCCACTCGAGCAGGTGCTCGATCTCCGCGACGGACACCACGAGCCCGTGCACCGGCTGGGTGTGGTCGCCGCCCCGGCGCGCTACCGCCATGCGCCCCAGGTTGGTGAAGGTGCCCCCCGACCCGATGATGCGGGCGCCGGTCCACGCCCGCTTCGGCAGTTGCCGCTCCAGCCGCTTGGCCAGGTGCCGCCTGAGGGCACCGAGCTCGCGGTGCGTCGCCTTCTTGCCGGGGAGGAACTGCTCGGTGAGCCGGACGGCGCCGTAGGGAAGGGAGCGGCTCAGCTCCACCAGCCCATCCACCGCGCCGACCAGCTCGAGGCTGCCGCCGCCGATGTCCGCGATGAGGGCCTTGGAGTTCTCGAGGCGGAAGTGATGCTGGACGGAGCGGTAGGAGAGCTGGGCCTCGTGCTCGGTGGTGATGATCTGGAGGGGGAGGCCGAGCTCGTCGCGGACTCGCTTCACGAACTCCGGGCCGTTCTTCGCCTCGCGCACGGCGGCGGTGGCCACGGCCGCGATCCGGGTGGCCCCACGGCGGCGGCAGACATCGGTCATCCGGCGGAGCGCGGCCAACGCGCGGTCCATCGCCGCGGGGTCGAGGCGGCCGGTGCCAGCCAAGCCCTGGGCGAGGCGGGGCTGCG
>DAOMFQ010000001.1:0-45219 GCA_035429905.1 Gemmatimonadales bacterium | reverse complement strand
CCGGCCACGAGTCCCATCTGTTTGGCACGCTGCGCCTGGGCGGTGAGCGCCGTGGCACAGAGCGCCAGGGCGGCCAGTGTGGAAATCCGGAAGAGCTTGCGCATCGTCATCTCCTGAGATGGGGGTTGAGAACTCGACCACGTCACGCCCTGCCCAGATACTCCGTCAACCGAAGTTGGCGAAGGTGGACCTACCGGCTCCCCAGAATCGCCAGCCGCGCCATGAAGTACCAGGAGCCATAGCTGGCGTCCACGTTCTCGATCGCGTCGCTGAAGCCGGTCTGGTAGTGGGCTTCGACGCCCAGCTTCCCGAACTGCACTCCGGCACCGGCGATGCCGCTCCAGAGGGAGGTCGCGGCCTGGTCGCAATCTGTCGTAGTCAGATCGGTGCTGCACGAGACCTGCCAGCTGATCGCCGGACCGACGAAGAGATTCAGCTTCCCGGCGTAGAACTTGAGGAGTGCGGGGATCTCGATGTACCCCTGGGTGACGCTCTCCGAGGACACGTCGAAGGATTGGGCCATGAACAGCACCTGTCCCTCGACGGAGAACTTGCTGCCGAGGTAGAGGTTGACGTACCCGCCGCCGCCGCCGCCGGTGCCGGAACTGACGTCAAGGCTGTCGGCGCCGCTGCCGGTGAGGGTGCTGGAATTGACGCCGCCGGTGAGCCCGATGGCCACCTGGGCGGAGGCGGTCGAGCTGAGTGCCATCCCGAGGATGGCGGCCAATGTGAGCGAACGGAACCAGCGCGTCATGCCGCCTGCCCTCCCCCAATAACCGTGGATTGGGGGGGCACCCCCCCCAGACGTGACCAGACCGTTACCACGATGGGCAATACCGCCAAAAAATGCAAGGGGGTGTCCCAAAGTTAACCATCTATGGCACAAGGGATTTAGCTTGCGATACCTCATGTGGGATGTCGGGTTTTTGGGCCTCAATTTGGCCCAAGCAATTCCTCGATGTACGTATGGAGGTCCGCCCGGAGTTTCGTGTACTGGGCTCCGGTGGCGGGCCCATAGAAGCCGGCGTGGATCCTCCGGACCCGGCCTTGCCGGTCCAGAAAGAGCAGGGTGGGGTAGGCGGTAAACCCCTGCAGCTGGGGCAGCGTGGCGGCCGTGAGGTCGGTCTCGTTGACGCCGGCCAGCAGGATCGGCCACGGGATGCCGAACTTCTGCTGGAATCGCCGGACCAGCTGGCCGTCAACGGCGGGGTCCCCCGTCACCTCGTAGGCCAGGCTCACCACCTCGAATCCCCTGGCGTGGTAGGTCTGGTAGAGCTCGAGCAGGGTGGGGGCGGCGTCGTGGCAGTTCGGGCACCAGGTCCCGAAGATGTCCACCATGACCACCTTGCCGCGAAACCGGGGGTCCTCGTTCGTCACCACGACCCCGTCCAGCCCGGGAAAGGCAAACCGGAAGGGTGCGGACGTATCCGCCCTGGTGACCTCGGTCGGCGGGGTCAGGTGCGCGCCGCCCCGGCTCCGGGTGGCGAAGAACGGCGTCTGGCTGCGGAGCCCGGCATGGAAGACCCCGCGCAGCGTGTCCCCTGCCAGTTCCCCCGTGATCAGGTAGACGAACGACCCGTCGAAGTGCCCAAGCGTGAATCGGCCGCCGGACGCCTCGCCCCAGAAGGCGCCGTAGTCGCCGGAATTGGACAGGACGGTGCCCGTCATGCCGACCGGTGAGTTGGCGACCTCCAGTACCCGGGGAGTGCGTCGGCCCTCGGGCCCGAACCAGGCGTCCCAGGTCCCGAGCAGCCCGGCCGCAGCTGGTTCAACCGGCCAGCGCCCCCTGGCGGCGCGGAACGGAATGGTTCGCGGTCCGCGATTGCCGACATTGGAGTAGGCCCCCACCAGCGAATCGCCGAGGCGGACCGTTCGGATCGTGGCGGCGTAGTCGGCGAGTTCGAAGACGACCGTGTCGCCGAGCACGCGGACAGCCGAGAACGGCTCGCAGGTGGTGCCGTTGCAGAGTCGCGCCTGAACCGGGGCCCCAGGGTCCACCTCGATCGAGAATCGGAGGGTGCCCCCGGCGAGGTCCAGCGCGGCCCTCCAGGGTCCTGCCAGCGGCGTAACCCAAGGGAGGAGCGCCGCCAGCAGGACGCCGAGCATCGTGGTCATGCTATGTGCCCGTCTTGCCAGGCTGGTATTTCTCTCCGGCCTCGACGGCCACTGGCACGCTGTTCCCGGGCCAGGGGACCGGGCAGGGGTACACCGAGCTGTAGGCGCAGAAGGGATTCCGGGCGAGGTTGAAATCGATACGGTACTTGCCGCCGTCCACGGGAGTGAGCTCGACGAATCGGCCCGCGGGGTAGGTGCCGCGGTCGTTGGTCGCGTCGCGGAAATACACCTGGAGTTCGGTCTCCTCGGTGCCCGGCACCGGCATGCGCATGACGGAGAGGCGGGTCCGGGATGGGCCCAACGGAACCGTGACCGTCCCGGCCATTTCGGCCTCGACGTCGATGCCGTCCAGGGTGAGCACACGCCGGCGCTCGGCTCTGGCCGGCGGGTCGAGGGGCACGATGAAGCTGAGCCGGCCGTCCGGCGGATACCAGGCAGGCGCCGCGCCGCCCGGCCTGCCGTAGACGAGCAGCACGCTGGCGCCCGCCGCGCCCTGCACCTGGAGCGTCCACGGGGGGACACTCACCGCGCGGCCTCGCGGCAGCGCGCGGGTCTGGTCGCCTGGGCCGACGAGAGTCACCACCCCGCCGCGCTCGCGCACGGTGGCGGGCCCGAATCCCTTCAGGGGAATGTCCGCGGTGTCGGGGCCCAGCGTGGCGGATCCGCTCAGCCGGTGCATCGCGACGGCGGCCAGCGGGGAGACGGAGGACGAGGTGAGCCACTCGGCGTAGCTGCGCCGCTCGGCCGTGATCGAAGACGGTTGTTGGGCTGAGGCGATCCCGGGCAGGGCCGCGAGCAGGAAGAACCGAGCGGCGGTGCCGAACCCTACCATCGCCAGAACCGGCCGGGGTCGTAGGCGCTGAGGTCCTCGATGACGGTGGCCTCCCCCGTCACCAGTTGGCGAATCAGGACCCCCGTGATGCCGGAGAGCAGGATCCCGTTTCGCCCGTGACCGGTGGCGTACCACAGCCCGCCGAGGCTGGGATCCGCTCCCAGGAGGGGGAGTCCGTCGGCGGAAACCGGCCTGAGGCCGGACCAGGTGCGCGTGACCGGGGCCCGGGCGAGCGCGGGGCAGATCTGGCTTGCCCCGGCGAAGATCCGGGCGAGTCCGGCCGCGGTCACCTCGTTCCGGAAGCCGCCGTATTCCATCGTCGAGCCGACGGTCACTTCGGTGCCGCGGCCGACGAGGTAGGCGCCCTTGCCGTAGACAATCGAGTGCCCAACCCCCTCGGGGGCGGGCAGGGCGGCCATCTCGCCGCGCACCGGGGCGACGGCCAGGGGGCGGGGAAGCCCCTCGAGCAGGCCTGACCACGCCCCCGCGGCGATCACGACATCCCGCGCCGGGTACCGCTCCGCCCCCCGAACAGCGGCCACCCGATCGCCGTGGCGTTCGACGGCGACGGCCTTGTCCTGGATACGCACCGCGCCGAGTCGAACCGCGTCGGCCCGGAGCGCCTCGACAAGCCGTTGCGGGTCGACGGCGCCGCCGCCGGGAGCCCAAAGGGCGCCCTGTACCGGCCCGAGCCATGGCCAGCGATTCCTGGCTTCGTCGGCGTCGAGCCAGTCCACGTGAAGCGACTGCTGGCGCTGGTGCGCCACTTGGGCCCGGAGCCGAGTTTCGTCGGTGTCGTCGAACGCGACCTGTGCGATGCCCTCGCGGAAGAGCCCGATGTCCGCCCCGAGCGACTCCCGAAGGCGCTCGGCGAGCACCTCCAGGCGTTCCCGCCCCGCCACGCCGAGGGCAACAGTCGGATCGTCGGAGTCGCGCGACTCGATTTCCGGGGCAAGCATCCCGGCCGCCGCACGCCACGCCTGGCCGTCGTCGGAATCGGGGTCGAGGAACGCCACGCTGCGCCCGGTCCGGGCCAGCTCCCGGGCGCACGCCGCGCCAATGGCGCCTCCACCCACAATTACAACGTCATATCCAGTAGTCACTTACAGCTCCACGAAACTTTTTGAAACATCGGGGCGTAGGGCTGGCACGTCCGTCTACCTGGAGGGGTGAGAAATGGTACGCAACATGGTGGGCTTTGCCGCCTTCGCGGTCATCGCCCTCTTCGTGCTGAAGATCCTCGGCTCGATCTTCGGCATCGTGCTCGGCCTGCTCGGCACGATTCTCTACTTCGCGTTTTGGGGCTTCATCATCTACCTCGTCCTGCGGGTCATCAGCCCGAGCACCGCGGACAAGGTGAAAGAGACCATCAAGGGCTAAGCCCTGGTCCAGGCCCACCGCCTGACTCCTGCAGGTCCCGACGCGCCCGGTCATGCCGGGCGCGTCGTGCATCCGGCCCACCCGATCAGCCCGGCAGTGCCTCCAGCACCGACCAATACAGCAGCGGAAACATCAGCTCGTGATGGCCCGTCACCTGGATGCCGGTGCCGCCCGCGAGCGTGGGCCGCTGGACCACGTTGACCCGCGGCCGGTACTGGCGCTGCATGTCGAAGTCGGCCGCCAGGAAATGCGTCGGCTTTCCCCCGTCGAGATTGCGTGCGATGGTCAGCGCCTTGAGGAACACCTCCGGCATGATCACGGCGCTCCCCCAGTTCAACACTACGCCGCCCTGATCGAGGGCCGGCAGGGAACCGGCCAGCCGAAGGAAGTCCCGGTGGCTCGTGGCGCCCATGGCGGCGCCGTCTGCCGAGGGGTGCTGATGAATGATCTCGGCGCCGACGGCGGTGTGCACCGTGACCGGCACATCTTGCCGGTGGCAGGCGAGCAGCACCGACACTGCGTCGCCCGGCCGCTCCGGCATCCCGGCGAGATGGCGCGCCAATCCCTCGCCCATGCCGCGCTGGTCCCGGGACGCGGCGGCGATGGCGGCGTTCATCTCGCGGCCAGTCTCCTCGGCCATGCCGAAGGTGCCGTCCTCCAGGCCGGCCGCGACGTCCTCGCTGGTGCCGCCAAACGCCGTCAACTCGAAGTCGTGAATGGCGGCGGCGCCGTTCATCGCGACATGCGTCACGATGCCGCGGCGGATCCAGTCGGCGATGAGGGGCCCGAGACCGACCTTGATGACGTGCCCGCCAAGGAGGAGAACGACGCCCCGCCGGTCGCGGGCCGCGGAGGCCACGGCGCCGGCCACCGTGCGGAGGTCGCGGGCGGCGAGCACGTCGGGCAGGCTCTCGAGGAAGGCGCCGAAGGAGCGCGAGGCGCCCGGGGTGTGGGCGAGCAGGGTCGGGTCGACCTTGTTGGCCCGGCCCCCGACCGGCACGGTGCGCAGCCGGCCCAGGTCCGGCTCCCGGTAGGTCATGCCGGTGGCGCGTGCGCCGGAGCGGCGCGGGGAGGGATGTCCATGGCCTTCAGGCGCATCGTGATGACCCCGAACGGGAACCGGATGCGGATCTGGACCGGGATGCGCCGTTCGTCGTCCGTCAGCCAGACCCGGGTGTCCGACTGGCGGCTGAAGAGGCTGCCCTTTTCCCCGACGATGGGCTGGACCACAAGGCACTGGACCTTGGTCCCGTCGGGAAGCTCCATCTGCTCGCGTTTGTGCACCTTCAGCACGACCGGGTTCAGCTCCTTCTTGAAGTATCGGTCGAACGAGTAAGTCTTGCCGACCTCGAGCGGCGTCACGCGCACGAAGTACAGGAACCCCGCGTCGTCGATCGGGAACGACGAGGTCTGCCCGGACTTCTTCTTGATCAGCTCGTGATAGACGCCCGAGTCGGGAAAGATCTCGTACGTGCGGAACCGGTACTTGCCGCCCTCGAACTGGCGCTGCACGAACCGGCGGGAGAGCAGGTCCTGCACCCCGGTCCACGATTCGAGGGTGTCGTCGAGGCTGTAGAGCGGAACCCCGCCCTCCAGGGTGAAGCGGAAGACGAACGCATCCACCCCGCGGATCGTGTCGATCCGTGCGACCTCCACGTGGCCCTCGCCAAGGGTGATGATGCCGAGCTTGGCGGAGAAGGTCAGTCGCTCGCCGACCGCAAAGGGATAGTTCGGCATCGGCGCCGGTGGGGTGGGCGGAGCAGCCGGGGGCGCCTGCAAGGCGAGGAGCAGCACGGGCCCGAGCATCATCCCGACACGCTGAGGGGAGTCCGCCAGAGTGCCTTCGCCTCGACCCAGGGATCGGTGTCGACGGGATGCTGCAGCAGGTCGTAACGCTCGCGCGTCTCGACCGTCTCGATCCGGCGCGAGGCCGCGGCCGCCCGGGCGATCAGCTCGGCGTTGGCGGCCCAGCCCTCGGTGGTGAGTACCGGGCCGCTGCCGGGCAGGGCGTCTTTTGCGACGCTGAGCCGCATCGCCAGGAATCCGCTGACGGTGTCCCGCACCCCGGGCACCCGGACCCGCCGGCGCAGGAGCAGGGGAGCGTAGCGCCGGAGCCAGCGATGCCCACGGGTGGGCGCCCCTTCGCCCCGGCTCTCCGCCACGATCAGGTCCGCCCCGCTGTCGAACTTCTTGAGGAGCTCCGGAATGGTGGCGGGGTCGTGGAGGAAGTCGCCGTGGAGCACGACGGCGGCATCGCGGCGTGGCCGGTCGCTCTCGGCCACGGCATGGCGCAGCAGGCGCTCGAGGGTCCGGGCGTACCCCTGGTGGCGGTCCTGCCGAAGGACCGTCAGGGGCAGCACTTTCACGTAGGGCGCCAGCACCTCCGCGGTCGCGTCGGTGGAGGCGTCGTCGCCCACCACCAGCTGGTACTCGCGTGGCGTGGAGGTGAACACCTGCCGGATCTTCCACAGGAGGAGCCCGACGGTGGCGGCCTCGTTACGGCTCGGAATGCAGATATACAGCATTGCGCATCACTGGGCTGAAGTGATGGAACGATATACCTGCAGGACGCCGTCGGCCATCCTCTCGTCGCCGTAGCGGCGGACGGCAACCAGGGCCCGGGCGACCTGGTCCGCGCGGGTCGCTGGATTCGCGAGCAGCCCCACGACGGCGCTGGCCAGTGCCCCGGGATCCTGAGGGCTCACCAGCAGGCCCGCTCCACCGCCCAGGAGCTCCGGGATTCCCCCCGCCTTCGTCCCCACCACCGGGATGCCGAGCGCCATCGCATCGAGCACCGCCGTGCCCAACCCCTCCTTCACCGAGGACATGACGAACAGGTCCGAGGCCGCCACGAGTCGGGCTGCGTCCGGCACCTCCCCGAGGAGATGGACCCGATTTCCGAGATCCAGTTCCGCGATCAGCGCCTCCAGGTGCCCCCGGAGGTGGCCCTCGCCGGCGATCACCCAGTGCAGGTCGGGCCTGGAAGCCGAGGCGATGTGCGCGGCGCGGATGAGCGTCGGGTGGTCCTTGTGCCGCACCAGCGCACCGGTCGTGATGGCGATCGGGGTGCCGGCGGGGAGTCCGAGTCCGGGACGGGGATCGTGCGGGGTGGTGCGGGCCAGCTCATCCACGGCGATGCCCGAATGGACCAGCGCGATACGGCTCGGGGGCACGCCGCCGGCGATCAGCGCGGCCTCGACTGCCTCGGAGATGGCGATGACACGGTCGGCGCGCCGCCAGAAGCCCGCCCGGCGCAACGGGAAGTCCACGCGCCGGGTCCCGACCAGGTGGGCACCGGTGATCAGGCTGGCCAGTCCGGCCAGTGTCAGGGCGTGGCTATCGTGGGCATGGAAGATGGTCGCGCGCCCGCCGGCCCGGACCGTCGCCAGGAGGGCCCGGAACGAGAAGGCACCGTTCCACGTCGGGGTGACCGTGGCGACCCCGTCGGCGGCAAGGCGCCGCGCCAGTTGGCTGCCGCGCCCCGTCACCACGGTTTGCACCACGCCCGCGCGCTTTGCCAGTGCCCGGGCGAGGAGCCACACCTGTCGCTGGCCTCCCCGCCACTCGCGGCCCGAGGCGACGTGCACGATCCGCAGCGTCACGGGCGCGGGGCCGGTGCGGCACGTGCCAGCAGCGCGCGGAGCTCGGCGAGGCTGAACGGCTTGTTGAGGAAGGGGTGCGCCTGTCCCTCGAGGAAGGCGGTGGTGTCGCCGTGGACGGTGTCGCCGGTGCTGAACACCACCCGGCTGGCTGCTTCCGGATTGCGCTCCTGCAGCGCCGCGAAGAATTCGCGCCCGGTGAGCCTCGGCATCCGGAGGTCGGAGAGGATGAGGTCGAAGTCGCCGCCCGCCGCCAGTTCCAGGCCCGCCTCGCCGTCACCCGCCACCTCCACTCCATGCCCCCACGATTCGAGCGTGGCACGCATGTAGTGCAGGATGTGCGGCTCGTCGTCGATGACGAGGATGCGGAGGGGAGGCGTCGGGCTCGGCTCGAGCGCCGGTCGCGGCGGGGCGGCCGGCCGGCTGCTCTTCGGCAGTTCAACGGTGAAAGTGGCGCCCTGGCCGGGAGCGGTCGAGAGGACGATCCGCCCGCCGTGTTCCTTGACGATGCCCTGGCAAATCGACAGGCCGAGCCCGGTGCCCTGGCCTTCCGGCTTGGTGGTGAAGAACGGCTCGAACACCTGCGCCGCGACCGTGGCCGACATGCCGGGGCCGTCGTCGGTGACCTCGACCGCCACCCCGTCGCGCCAGGGCCGCCCGCGGACGACCACCCGTCCGGCCCGCCCGGCGGACTCGATGGCGTGCGAGGCGTTGTTGATCAGGTTCACGAACACCTGCTGGATCTGGCCGGCGTCCGCGTCGATCGTGGGCAGGTCGGGCTCGACGTCGAGCAGGACCTCGACGCGCCGCGACACCATCTGGGTGCGCAGGAGCGTCAGCGTGGAACCCAGCAGCGGGGCCAGCTCGGTGGGGCGCCGCTGGTGGTCCTGCTTCCGCGCGAAGCTCAGCAGGTTGCGCACGATGCTCGCCGCGCGCTCCGCTTCCTGCTGGATGACCCGGATCGGCTCGACCAGCGGCGGGGGAATGTCGCGGCCCTCGAGGAGGAAGTCCGCGAAGCCGATGACCGAGGCCAGCGGATTGTTGAGGTCGTGCGCGATGCCCGCGATGAGCTGGCCGATGGCCGACATCTTCTCGGACTGGATGAGCTGGTCCTGCAGCCGGCGCCGGTCGGTCTGGTCGTCGAACACCAGCACCGCGTCGCCCGGCACCGGACCGATCGGATAGGCGCTGACAGCGAAGGTCCGGTTGCCGGCCCGGAGGTGGACCTCGAGACCGCTGCCCGGGGCGGCCAGGGTTTCCGCCAGGCCCTCGCCCCAGGCGGGAGGCACCAGCGCCAGCCAGGGGCGGCCGGCGATGGCGGTCGTGGGAGCGTGCACGAGGTCGGCGAAGGCGCGGTTGGCCCGCCGGGCGCGGCCGGTCGCATCGATCAGGCAGAGGGCAAAGGGAACTGCGTCCACCATTCGCTCCCACGCCCGGCGCGCCTCCTCGTGCGCGGCCTCCTGGCGAAGCCCCTCGAGGGCGAGGGCCGCGGCGCCGAGATAGGCGTCGAGCAGCGCCCGGTCGTCCGGGGTCACGGCGCGGTTGCGGAAGAGGACGGCCGCGGAGCCCGCCGCCGTTCCATTGACCATCATCGGGGCGGCCAGCCAGGTTCCGTCCGCGGACCCGCTTTCGATGGGCCCGGCCAGCGCCGCCTCGAGGGGGGGCGTTCCGTGGCCCCCGTCAGCACCCGGCTGGCGGACGGGCACGAGGATTGCGCGCTCCCGGTCCCGAAGGGCGATCTCCACCGGCGCCCCCGCAAAGCTGACCCGCAGCGATTCACCCAGGCGGGCGGCCAGCAGAGGGGCGTCGCGCACCACCAGCAGTGATTGCGCGAATTCCGTCAGCCGGCGCAGGGCAAGGGCATCAATCACGGGGGCGAGCCTCATGATCGTTGCGGACACCCGCGGCAACCTGGACGAGTCCGACCTGCAGCTCGTGCTGCTCCTCCTGGCACGCGGCTCCGCCCCGGCGCGCGCGCGCTGGGAGCAGCGCCTGGCCCAGGAAGGGCCGGCTCCCCTGCTGGACGCCCCGGAACTTGCGGAACGCCTGCTGGCGGTGCGCACGCTGCTCGCCCCGTCCGAGGCGTTGTTCCTTTACGTGATGGTCCGGCATGCGCTCCGGTCGGAAGGGGTGGACGACGCCGATCTCGCGGACTACCTGGCCGCGCTGCTCCTCGCCTTCGGCCAGCGCGACCGGGCCTTTCGGATCGACTGGAACGACGACCAGCGGCATCGCTACCTCGTGGACATCCTGGCCGACCTCGATGCCACCGAGGGCGACCGTCGCTTCAAGGTGATGGCCCACCTGGGCAATTACGCCCTCTGGCTTGCCGGCGTGTTTCCCGACTACATCGCCGCCCGCCGCGTGCGCCGGGGCGGCCCGGGCCTGGAGTACTACGACACCCTCGGTCGCCGTGGCTATGGGCTCGCCGCCGACCACGCCCTCGCCGACCGGCTGGGGCTTGGCACGGTGTTCCGCACCGCCTCGGAGCGCTTCGCCGTGGTGCGGGGTGCACTCACGACCCTGAGCGACCGCGTCTTCTTCCCCAACGTGGTCACCACCGACCGTCTCGAGCGGGCGCGACTCCGGGGAGACGGCCTCCTCGCCTAGGCCCGCCCGCCGGCGGCGGACAGGAAGGCGCGGAAGAGCCCGTCGTCCGGACCCCCGCCGGGCAGGTCCTCGGGGTGCCACTGGACCGCGACCAGCCAGCGCCCGGGATCGTCCGACTCCAGCGATTCGATCACACCGTCCGCCGCCCACCCCGTGGCACGCAACCCCGCCCCCAACTCCCGCACCGCCTGGTGGTGCATTGAATTGGCGCTGAGCGACCCGACGCCCAGCGCACCCGAGGTACGCGTGCCGGGCTCGAGCCGCACCTCGTGCGTGCGCACGCTCCGGGCGGCGGCCTGCTCGTGCCGGACGCTCCCGGGCCGCTCCGAGGGAAGGTCCTGCCAAAGGGTGCCACCGGCCGCGACGTTCACCAGCTGCATGCCGCGGCAGATGGCGAGGACGGGCACGCCACGGGCGAGCGCGGCGTCGAGCAGCGCGAACTCGAAGGCGTCGCGGACGGGGTCCACCTGGCCGAGCGCCGGCGAGGGGGCAGCGCCGTAGCGCGCCGGCTCGATGTCGGCACCGCCGCTCAGCAACAGCCCCGCACAGCCCTCAAGCGCCTCGGCGGCGCGGCTGGCGCCGATCGCGGGCGAGAGCACCAGCGGGATTCCGCCGGCCTCCGCGACGCGCGCCACGTACCCGACGTTCACCCCGGTCCGGTCGATCCCGTCGACCGCGCGAACGAACCCGCTGACCGCGATCCGACTCACGGCAACACCGAGTCGGGGAAGACGGGGCAACGCGGATCTTCGTACTTGGCCGGGTCGAGCTGGATGCCGAGCAGCGGGACGGTCAGCGCGCCGATCGTGACGCTGCCAAGCACGGGGGCCTGCGCGATCGGGCTGCCCTCGTAGAGGAAGACGCCGCGAGCGGCCCCATCGGGGGCGAGCACCAGGACGCCGAATCCCGGCGTCACGGCGGGCGGCAGCGTGCCTTCGACGCCGATGACCCATGCCGAGTCGGTGCGGCCCACGATGGCCGGAAGCGCCGGGCCCGCTACCATGCGCGCCACCAGCCGGGGCGGCAGCGAATCGGGCGGGAGCCCCAGCGTCTGCCCCGGCGTGGCGAACTCGGACAACAGCATGGTGGGGCCCGCCAGCGCCACGACGCCGCAGGCGGCGTTGGGCGGGCGCTCGCCGCAGGCGGCGGCAAGCAGGAGGAGGGCGCTCGCGAGGCGGCGGAACATGGACGATCTCCAGTCGGGGGTGATCCGCGGCGCAACTGCCGATCCCGAAAGCTAATCCGAATTCCACGCACCGGGGCGTGCTCGCTTGACGCCCCCCGAGCCGATCCGTAACATTCGCCATCCAACCAGCGAGGCCCGACCGGTGGCATCGTACGACTTCCAGTGCACCGCCTGCGATCATGCCTTTTCGCGGAACCTCCCGATGCGGGACCTCGGCCGCGTGCCGGTGAAGTGCCCGGCCTGCGGTTCGCCCAAGGTCGAGCGGGTCTTCACCCCGTTCTACGCCAAGACGATCCGGAAATCCTGACGGTGTTCGAGAGCCTGCGCGCCCGCCTCGATCGGTTCCTCGCCGAGCGGACGCCGCCGGCGGACGCCCGCGAGCAGCAGCAGGCGCTGCACGCCGCCCTGCTCGACGCCAAGGTGGGGCTGTCCACGATGCGGGACGCCCTCGAGGCCGCCGAGCGGAGTCTGGCGAGCGAACGCCAGCAGCTCGCGGACGCCGAGCGGCGCGGCAAGCTGGCCGGCAACATCGGAGACCAGGAGACGGCGGAGGTGGCGGGGCGGTTCACGGCCCGGCACGCCGAGCGCGTGGAACTGCTGGAGCGCAAGGTGGCGGTGCAGCGCGACGAGCTGGCGCTGGCCGAGCGGGAGTACGAGTCGATGCGGTCGGAATTCCAGCAGCGGCGGGGCAGCGTGGCGCCGCCCCCGGGGACCGGACCTGACGTGGACGACGCGGCGCTCCGCCACCAGCTCGACCGCGCCGCCCGGGAAACCGCCGCCGACGCGCAGCTGGAAATGCTGAAGCGCAAGGTGCGGGGCGACGGATGAGGGCGGTCTGGGGCAGCGCGCTGCCGGTCCTCCTCCTGCCGTTCGCCGCGCTCTCGGCGCAGCAGCCGACTGCGCCCCCGGCGCATTTCGAGAAGCTGGCCCACACGTACAGCATCGTGGCCTGGGACTCGGTGACCGGCGACCTGGGCGTGGCGGTGCAGTCGAAGTTCCCAAACGTCGGGGGCATCGTGCCCTGGGCGCAGGCCGGCGTCGGCGCCGTCGCGACCCAGAGCCTGGCCAACACGGCCTACGGCGAGCTCGGCCTCCAGCTGATGGCGCAGGGCGCCACCGCCGGCGAGGCGCTCCGCATCGTGATGCGGAGTGACACGATGCTCGGCGACCGCCAGGTGGGCATGGTGGACGCGCACGGCGGCGCGGCCAGCTTCACCGGCGAGCGGACCTTCGACTGGGCCGGCGGACGGGTCGGTGCGCCCGAGGGGGCGGGAACCGTCTCCGGGGGCAAGGGGCAGGTCATCGTGGGGCACGGGTTCGCCGCGCAGGCGAACATCATGGTGTCGGACATGACGGTGCGGAACATGGCGGAGAGCTTCGCGCACTCGACGGGATCGCTTCCCGATCGGCTGCTGGCGGCGCTCCGGGCGGGGCAGGCGGGGGGTGGGGACAAGCGCGGCATGCAGTCCGCCGCGCTGCTCGTGGTGCGGGCGCACGGCGGCTATCTCGGCGCCAACGACCGGTTCGTGGACATCCGGGTGTACGATGCCCCGGACCCGATCGCGGAGCTCACCCGGCTGCTGGCCCTGCACACCCTGCACTTCTTCCCGACAAATCCGGCCGACCTCGAGCCGATCACGCCGGCCATCGTCCGGCAGCTGGAACCGATCCTCCTGTCGGAGCCGAGGGGGCAGGCGCAGAAGTGGCTCGCCGCGCCCCAGGGCACCGCGAACGCCGTGTTCCTCGCCGCGCTGCGGGACTTCATGTACTGGGAAAACTACGACGTCAGGGTCCGGATGGACGGACAGATCGACCGCGTGGTCCTGCAGGACATCCTTGCGAAGCGGGGCGTGGCTCCCTGAGCCGGCGCGCCCGCCCACTTCAACCCGGAGTCACCTTCGTGGCCACAGGAACCTCGCCCTCGACCGATACCGCCTTCTTCGGTCACCCGAGGGGGCTCTCCACCCTCTTCTTCACCGAGATGTGGGAGCGCTTCGCCTACTACGGCATGCGCGCCATCCTCGTCCTCTTCATGACGGCCTCGGTGGCGGCCGGCGGCCTCGGCTTCGAGGTGGGGCGCGCCGGCGCGGTATATGGCACCTACGTGGCGCTGGTGTACATGCTGGGGCTGCCGGGCGGATGGGTGGCCGACCGCATCCTCGGGCTCCGGCGCTCGGTGTTCTACGGCGGCATCCTCATCATGCTCGGGCAACTGAGCCTGGCGGTTCCCGGGGCCAAGCTCTTCTATCTCGGCCTGGCCTTCATCATCCTGGGCACCGGCCTGCTGAAGCCGAACGTGAGCGCCATCGTCGGGGAGCTCTACGGCAAGGAGGACCAGCGCCGCGACGCCGGCTTCTCGATCTTCTACATGGGCATCAACCTCGGGGCATTCATCTCGCCGCTCATCGTCGGGTGGCTGGCCCAGAGCCCCACCTTCAAGGGCGTGCTCGAGGGCATGGGCTTCAACCCGGCGACGTCCTGGAACTGGGGCTTCGGCGTCGGCGCGCTCGGGATGTTCTTCGGGGTCATCCAGTATCGCCTGGGATGGAAGCACTTCGGCGATGCGGGCATCCACCCCAGTGTCCCGCCCGAGTCGGAGGAAGGCCGGTCGGCGCGGCGGCGACTGGGCGGGGGATTCCTGGGCCTCATCGCCCTCATCGTGGTCCTGGGCTTGCTGGTGCGCCAGGGCGTCATCAGTGCGGAATCGATCACGAATGGATTCAAGTGGGTGTACCTGGCGGTCGTGGTGGCATTCTTCGTCTGGCTCTTTGCCGGAAACACCTGGACGAACGAGGAGCGCAAGCGGCTGGTCGTCATCGTCGTGCTGTTCGTCGGTGCGGCGATCTTCTGGTCGGCGTTCGAGCAGGCGGCCACCAGCCTCAACCTGTTCGCCGCCAACAACACGCGGAACAGCGTGTTTGGCCTGACGTTCCCGTCGAGCTGGTTCCAGTCGGTGAACGCACTGATGATCATCATCTTCGCGCCGGTGTTCGCGTGGATCTGGCTGGCGCTCGGCAAGCACGACCCGTCCAGCCCGGCCAAGTTCGGCTTCGGCCTGGTGTGCGTCGGGCTCGGGTTCGTCGTCATGGTGGGCGCGGCCAAGGCCTCGGCCGCCGGCGTGCTCGTGAGCCCGATGTGGCTGGTGGCCACCTACCTGCTCCACACGATCGGCGAATTGAGCCTGAGCCCGGTGGGCCTCAGCTCGATGACCAGGCTGGCGCCCGATCGAGTCAAGGGCATGATGATGGGGGTCTGGTTCCTGGCCGCGTCCATCGGCAACCTGATCGCGGGCGGCGTCCTCGGGTTCTACGCGACCTTCACGCTGCCGCAGGTGTTCGGCGCGGTGGCGGCCTTCGCCATCATCGCCGGCCTGCTGATGTTCACGCTGGTGCTGCCGATCAAGCGGATGATGGCGCGCACCGACTGAGGCCGGACCGGCCGCCGACGTACCGCGATCGGCGCGGGGCGCTCAGCGTCCCGCGCCGATCCACATCCGGACCGCCATGAACATGAGGAATACGGCGAACATCCGCTGCAGGGTGGCCGGCGGCGTCCCGATGGCGAGCTTCGCGCCGAACCAGACGCCGAGGAAGATGCCCAGCGCGATGAGCGCGGAGGCCTTGATGTCGAGCAGGCCGCGGCGGTGGTATTCCATCGCGCCGAGCAGGCCGACCGGCAGCAGCAGCGCCCCGAGCGACGTGCCGGTGGCCTGGAGGATCGGCCAGCGCGCCACGAGCACCAGGGCGCTCACGATGATGAGGCCGCCCCCGATGCCGAAGAGGCCGGAGAGGACGCCGGCGGCCAATCCGAGGGCAAGAAGGAGCAGCATGGTCATGGACGGTGGCTCCATGGGTGTGGGTGCGTTCAAGTATGGGCGCGTCGGCGGAGCCGCGCCACCGGCGGACGGATGAGTCTCACCCGGGAGCTGCTCCTCGACACCGCGGATGGAGTGCGACGTGCCCTGGTACGGGCGCCGGCTTCGCCAGCGGACGGCCTGCGGCCCGTGGTGGTGCTGCTGCACGGGGCCGGCGGCACGGCCGCGCTGGCCCTGGGCAATACCGGTTGGGCTACACTCGCCGATCGGGAGGGCGTCCTGCTCGCCTGTCCTGAGGGGACTCGCCCGGATCCTGCAGCGCCGGCGGTGTTCCGGCTCAATCCGCAGACCTGGAACGACGGGTCGGGCCGGGGCCACACCGCACGGAACGGCACCGACGACGTCCGCTTCCTCGATGCGCTCCTCACCAACCTGATTCACGAGCACGGTGCCGACCCGACCCGGATGTACCTCGTCGGCTTTTCCAACGGGGGCTCCCTGGCGTTTCGCGCGGGCGCCGAGCTGGCGCCGCGGGTGGCCGCCATCGGTCCGGTTGCCGGTCACTGCTGGGTGGCGCCGGGGCGCGGCCCGCGCCCGGTGCCGGCGCTGATGATGTTCGGCGGGCAGGACCTCCTCAATCCGCCCGGTGGCGGAGAGGTGACGACGCCATGGGGCAGTGTCGAATACCATCCGCCGATCCTCGAGTCGTTCGATCGGTGGCGCGCATTCAACGGATGCACGGGCACGCCGGTGGATTCGGTCCCGGCCGAGGGAGTGCGGGAGTGGGCGGCCACCGGCTGCGCTCCGGGCGGCGAAGTGCGCTGCCTCGTCGTCGAGGATCTGGGTCACCACTGGCCCGGCGGGCCGCGCCTCTTGCCGCCCTGGATTGCGGGGCCCGCGAGCCGGCGCGTCGACGGCGCGCGCACGTTGTGGGAATTCCTACGCCGGCATCGCGTGGGCTGAGCCGTGCCCCGCGCGCTGGTGATAGATTCCCTGCCATGAGACTCCAACACCTCCTCCTTGCCGCGCCGCTCTGCCTGCTCCTCGTGTCCTGCGAGGGGCGCCGCGCGCCCTCGGCGGGAGCCCCGGAAGCGGGCGGGGAATCGGCGGCGAGGGCCTATCCCAACCCGCGCCCGAAACCGGAGTTCACCCTTACCGATACGGAGGGACGCCCCTACGCATTCCGTCAGGAAACGGAGGGCTACGTCACGCTGCTGTTCTTCGGGTACACCAATTGTCCCGATGTCTGCCCGGTGCACATGGCAAACATCGCCGCCGCCCTGCACAAGCTCCCCGACGCGGTGGCCCGCCAGGTGAAGGTGGTCTTCGTGACGACCGACCCGGAGCGCGACACGCCGGCGCGGATCCGGGCGTGGCTCGATCACTTCGACCCCGGCTTCGTCGGGCTGACGGGCACCCAGGCCGCCGTGGACTCCGCGCAGGTGGCGATGCACCTGCCGCCCGCATTCAGGGAGGATTCCGTCGGCGGGACCTACCTGGTCGGCCACTCGGCGCATGTCATCGCCTTCACCCGCGACGGCATGGCGCGCTTCGCCTTTCCGTTCGGCACCCGCCAATCGGAGTGGGCGCAGGAGATCCCACGGCTCGTGGCCTACCCGGACCAGCCGTGAAGCGGCTGCTTGCCTGCCTTCCCCTTCTCGCCGCCTGCGCCGCGGACCGGCCGGTGCTCGAAGTCCGCGACGCCTACGGGTACCAGCCGGTGCTCGGCGATGTCGCCGCGGTCTATTTCACGGTGGAGAACCGGGGGCGCGCGGCCGACACCCTGCAGGGCGCGGATGTGGCCGGTGCACAGGTGGCGATGATCCACGAACAGGTGACGGAGGGTGACCGGGCCGAGATGCGGCACCTGGACATGGTGCCGGTGCCCGGGGGGACCGTGCTGGTGCTGCGGCCGGGCGGCCTGCACCTGATGGTGGAAGGATTCGAGCGGGCGCCGGTCGCGGGGGATACGCTCCTCGTGACCGTGCGCTTCGCCAGCGGGGACACCCTCCTGGTGCGGGCGCCGGTGCTCGCCTACGGGGACGAACCCCGATGACCTGGTGGTGCGCGGCCAGGGACGTGGCCTGGAACTGGACCTGGCAGGCGTACCCCGGCGTGTGGCTCTTCGTGCTCGGCCTGGGCGCGGGATTCTTCCTGCTGGTTCGTCGCCTGGCGCCACGCCACCTGCCCGCCGGACAGGCGCCGCTTCCCGCGGGGCGCGCCGCGTGGTTCACGCTGGGCCTCGTGGTGCTCTGGCTCGCCACCGACTGGCCGATAGGGGCGCTCGGCGCCGGCTACCTGCTCACCGTGCACACGGCGCAGTGGATTCTCTACACGCTCGTCGTGCCGCCCTTCCTCCTGCTCGGCGTGCCGGCCTGGCTGCCACAGGCGGCCGCTGCGGAGTCCCGCCTCGGGCGAGTGCTCCGGCTCCTGGCCCGGCCGGTCGTGGCCCTGGTCATCACCGACGCGATCCTGCTCGCCACACACCTTCCGCCGGTGGTCGACGGCTTCCGGCGAACCCAGTTCGGTTCGTTCGCGGTGGACGTGGCGTGGCTCGTCGGCGGCCTCGTGATGTGGTGGCCGGTCCTGGCGCCCAACCCCGCCATCAGCAGGGTGTCGTATCCCTGGAAGATCGGGTACCTCTTCCTGAGTACGCTGGTGCCGATCGTCCCCGCCGCGTTCCTGACGTACGCCGATTTCCCGGTCTACTCGCTCTATGAACTCGCGCCGCGGGTGAACGGCATTCCGGCCATCACCGACCAGCAGGCCGCCGGCCTCATCATGAAGGCGGTGGCCGACCCGATCATCTGGCTCGCCATGGCGATCGTCTTCTTCCGGTGGCAGCGGGTCGAGGAGGCCGCCGATCGCGCGGAGCGTGACGCGCGGAAGGGGGCCGCTCAGGCCCCCTGACGGGGGACTTCCCGCATGGCGCGCAGCCGCTCCGCCGCGGCGTCACCCTCCCGGGTTCCGCGATACCGGTCCGCGAAGCGGGCCAGCTCGACCCGCATCCTCCCGTCCTGGCCCGTCCGCTCGAACAAGTCGATCAGGTCGTTGGCGATGACCCGCGCCCATCCCGCGTCCGGCTCCAGCCGCCGGGCGGATTGATAGGCCGCCTCCGCCCCGGGCGTATCGCCCAGCGGTCCGCCGAGGAGGCGGCCCAGGGCCACCATGGCCGCGATGTCGTCGGGCGCGGCGAGCAGGTGGAGTCGGTAGGCCGTGGCCGCCTCCTCGAGGCGGCCCTGCGCCACGAGGGCTTCCTGCCGGGAGAAACCCTGCGGGCGAGGTGCAGTGTGGGCGGCGTGGAGCGCCGTGATGACGCCGACGGCCGAGCGGGTCGTGGCCGCTTCCGCCAGGAGGATGACCCCCCAGGTGGCTGGCAGGAGCAGGAGATACAGCAGGAGCACGACGAGGCCAGGCAGGTGGGAGCCGCGCAACACGAAGTACAGGGCGAGCGCGCCGATGAACAGCACGGGTCCGCCGAGGAGCACGGTGAGGCGGAGGAGTTGGGCCTGTTCGGCGGAATCGCGTGCTGGCATCAGGGGCCTTCCCGGGCGGAGGCGGCACGGAGAATGTGGCACCGGAGGGAAGGTGCCGCCACCGGCGGGAGCGGGCCGGGTGGCACTCTGTGTAACAAAGTACTTGACGAAGTGGGCCCCCGGCGCTAGCATGCCTGGTATGGCCAGCCAGTCCCCGTCGCCACGCGGCACCGCCGCCCTCGGCGACCGCGCCCTCGATAACCTCACGTTCATCCGTGACACGATGGCCCGTGCCACCGCGTTCACGGGGGTGCCGGGGTGGGGCGGGGTGGGCATGGGCGCCTCGGCCCTGGTGGCGGCGGCGCTTGCGGCCCGGCAGGCCACGCCCCGGGGATGGTTGGCGGTCTGGCTGGCCGACGCCGCAGTGGCGTTCCTGATCGGGGCCTGGTCGCTGGGTCGGAAGTCCCGCCTCCTCGAGGGGGCGGCGCTCACCAGGCCGGCCCGGCAGTTCTTCCTGAGCTTTTCACCCCCGCTCTTCGCGGGGGTGCTGCTCACCACGGCGTTGTGGAGCGCGGGCCAGGGCAGGCTGCTGCCCGGCATGTGGCTGTTGCTCTACGGCACCGGCGTGGTGACCGGCGGCGCCTTTTCAGTGCGGGCCGTGCCCCTCATGGGGCTGATCCTCATGACCATCGGCGCGGTGGTGCTCTTCGTCCCCGCCTGGGGCAACGCCGGGATGGCCCTGGGGTTCGGTGGGGTGCAGATCGGGTTCGGACTCTTCATCGCACGGAGGCACGGTGGCTAGGACATCGTCGGCGCGAAAGCCGGAGGCAACTGCCCGTGGGCCGGATGGCCGAGGGCGCCTGGCCGCGGTCCGGGGCAGGGGTGCCGCCCAGGCGGCCTCGCTGGACCAGGTCATCCACGAGCGGAAGCGACTGGCCATCGTGAGCGCCCTGGCGGTGCACGACTCGCTGTCCTTCACCGAGCTCAAGGCGCTCGTGGGCATCACCGACGGCAACCTGAGCGTGCACGCCCGGAAGCTGGAAGACGCGGGGTACGTGGAGTGCCGGAAGGGGTTTGCGGGCCGCGTGCCGCGCACCGACTTCCGGCTGACATCGGCCGGACGCCGCGCGCTGGACGGCTATCTCGACCACATGGAGGCGCTCATCCGCCGCACCCGCGACGGCTGACCGCAGGCTCCCTTTTTTTGAGGAGTAGCTTTGTGATGCAAAGTCCTTTCGTGCCCGCCGCCCCCGCGGGCCTGCACCTCGCCGTCATCCTCGACGGCAACGGCCGCTGGGCCACCCGGCGCGGACTCCCGCGCGCCGCCGGACACCAGGCCGGCGCGGTCGCCGTGCGGCGCCTGGTGGAGTCCTGTCCTGCCGCCGGCGTCGGCACGCTGACGCTCTACGCGTTTTCCGCGGACAACTGGACCCGCCCGGAGCGCGAGGTCCGCTGGCTGCTCCGGCTCTTCCGGGAACACCTGCGGTCCGAGGTGACCCGGTGCGTCGCCACCGGGATCCGGCTCTCCGTCATCGGTCGCCGCGACCGCCTCCCCGCGCTCCTGCAGGCCGCCATCACCCGTGCCGAGGCCGACACCGCGCGGGGCCGGCGGCTCCACCTGCGCCTGGCCATCGACTACTCCGGGCGCGACGCGATCCTGAGCGCGGCCCGCGCACTCGCGGACGCGCCGGCCCCCACCCGCGAGGAGTTCGACCGCGCCCTGACGGACGCGGGGCACGGCGGCCCCCTCGTGCCGCCGGTCGACCTCCTGATCCGCACCGGCGGCGAACGGCGCCTCAGCGACTTCCTGCTGTGGGAGCTGGCCTATGCCGAGCTGTACTTCACGGCCACGATGTGGCCCGACTTCGAGGCGGCCGACCTGCAGGCCGCCCTGACCGAGTTCCACGCACGCGAACGACGCTTCGGCGGGCTGCCGCTGAGCGCCGCCGTCTGAATCTTCCCATGGAGGACACCCGGATGTGGTCGCATTTCCTCGGATTTCTCGCGCTCGCCGGCGCGTCGCTGCTCGCGCTCCTCGGCCTGGGCATCGGCGTCTTCGCGCTGGCGCGCGGGAACCGTCGCCTGGCGGGCCGGGCGCTGTTCGGCACCGGCGGCCTCGTGCTCGTCTACCTGGCCGCCACGGCGGCCTTCGCCCTCCTCACGCCCAGGCGGGTGCTGCCGCTCGGGCAGGAGCTCCATTTCTGCGGATTTGACTGCCACCTGCACGTGTCGGTGCTGGGGAGCGAGTCAGAGGACGACCGGGTCGGCGTGACCGTGCGGTTGCGGAGCGACGCGAAGCAGGAGCCGGAGTACCCCCAGTATCTCGAGTTTCGGCTGGTCGGGGTCCACGGCGAGGTCGCGGTGCCGGAATCCGACTTCCGGGGGTTCCTCGAGCCCCTCGCGGCCGGCCAGTCGCACGACGGCTCGATCTTCTTCAACGTGCCGGCCACCGGATACCCGTACTCCCTCCGGGTGACCTATCCCGGCCTGATCGACGCCCTCCTGCTGGGGCCCGCGAACAGCCGCGCGCAGGGCAAGACCACCCTCGGCCTGGGGGACACCCCCCAATGAACGGTCAAACCGGACGCGCGCTGGCCCTCCTGGGCGCGGCCGCCGCGCTGGGCATTTCGGGAGAGGCGCTCCGAGTCTGGGTACCCGCCCGCCTCGACGTGACGCTGTTCGGGGTTGCCGTGCTGCTCGCCGCCTACGCGCTGATCCGCGCCGGCGCGCTGACGGCGCCGCCCCAGGCGGGATGGCTGGCCGCCGCCGTGGCGGCCGTCATCCCCTGCCTGCTCTGGCGCGATTCTCCGACGCTCTTCGCCTTCGACGTGGTGGCCATCATCGGGCTTCTCGTCGTCGCCTCCCCCGGCACGGCCATGCGGTCGCTGGACCGGCTCGGGGTATCCGATCTGCTTCGCGGCGGCATCTGGACGGCGGCGTCTGTCCTTGGAGGAGCGATTCCCCCGGTGCTCTCGGACATCACGTGGGCGGAACTGCCGCTCACGGCGCGGACGCGCCGCCTGACCGCCGTGGCGGCGGGGCTCGTCGCGGCGGTCCCGGTGCTCTTCCTCTTCGGTTCGCTGCTGAGCGAGGCGGACCCGCTCTTCGGCCAGACCATGGCGAGGATCCTGACGATCGACCTCCAGGAGATTGCCACGCATGTCTTCCTGGCCGGGCTCATGGCGTGGGCGACCGCCGGCATACTGCGCGGCGGATTCTGGCGCGAAGGCGGACTTCCGGCGATCCCGTTCCAACTGAGCCTGCGGGTGCCGCCGGCCACCGTGCTCAGCTTCCTGGGCGCCATCGGCGCGCTGTTCGCGCTGTTCGTCGGGTTCCAGGCGAGGGAGCTGTTCCTGGGCCCGGGCGAATTCCAGGCACTCACCGGGACCACGGTGGCCGATTACGCCCGGCAGGGATTCTTCGAGCTGGTCGCCGTGACGGCGCTGACCCTCCCCATGCTGCTGGCGGCCGACTGGCTGCTCGACCGGCAGGAGGCGACGGACATCCGGCGGTTCCGGCGGCTGACGGGGGCGGTCCTCGTCCTCCTCGCCCTCCTGCTCGCCAGCGCCTACCATCGGATGCTGCTCTATCGCTCCTACTACGGGCTGACCGAAGACCGCTTCTATACCCTCGCGTTCATGACCTGGCTCGGGGTGCTCCTCGCCTGGTTCGCCGCCACGGTCCTGCGTGGGCGGCGCTCGCGGTTCGCGCCCGGGGCGATTCTCACCGCGTTGATGGCGCTTCTGGCGCTCAACGTCGTCAATCCCGACGCCACCATCGCGCGGGTGAACCTCGGCAGGGCCCTCGACGGCGCACCGCTGGACACGGCGTACCTCGGGCGGCTCAGCGCCGACGCGGTTCCTGCCATCATCGAAGGGGCGGGGGCGCTGCCGGCGCCCGAGCGGTGCGCCCTCTTGAGGGTGTTGGAGACGCGGTGGCGTGCGGAGCTGGGAAGGACGGGGCCGGCGTCGACCTGGAACTTCGCGCGGCTGACGGCCGGGCGCCGGGTCGGGCCGGCGTGGGAGGCGGTGGGGGCGTGTCCGGCGCCCGCCGCTCCTCAGGGCACCGACGCCAAGTTGTAGAGCGCGCGGAAGGCGCGGTAGGTGTCGGCGTAGTCGGCTTGGGTCACCGCGACGCTCCGGCCGCCGCTCCGGATGCTGCCCGGCACCAGCTCCGCCATGTCGGCGTGATGGCTGGAACAGAACTCGACCTCGAGCGTGGAGGGGGAGGCCGCTGCCCATGGCTTGGGGGGCGCCTTCACGGCGGCCGCCACGCCATCACGGATGAGGCGGCAGGCTTCCGTCGGAGCCACCGAGCGCGCGCCATGGCGCGCCACCGCGTGCTTCACGATCACGGCTCGCGTGCCAGGTCCGAGGAGCGCGGCGCACTCGGCGGCCAGGGCCTGGTCGCCCGACACCAGCGCCACCGGCACGCCGAAGCGCCCGGCCAGCGCGGCGTTGATGCCAAGTTCGCCCACCTCGACCCCGTTCAGGCGCACGCGGAAGATGCGGTCGGTGTAGGTGTGGTCGAGGATGGCGTGCGCCGTCCCTGCCTGCGCATGGTACCCGATGAAGCAGGCGGCGTCGAACCCCGCCTCGATCCCTTCCAGCATCGACCTGGGCTTGGTCGATCCGCTCACCAGTTCGGCCGCCGGGTGCAGCTCCTCCGCCAGGAGGTTGCGCATCTCCCAGTGGCTGTCGTTCACCACCACGCGCGTCGCGCCGGCCGACAGCGCCCCTGCGATGGCGGCGTTGGCCTCGGCCGTCATGAGGCGACGGAACCGCCCGTATTCCCCGGCGCATCGCGGATCGATCGGGTTGGTCTGGTCTTCGTGGACCACCCCGGCCACGCCTTCCATGTCCACGGAGATGTACACCCGCATCGCGTCGCTCCTCAGTAGACCCGGCCGCCCAGCGGCACGGTGCGCTCCGGCTGGAGCAACACCACGTGTCCCGCCTCATCGGGCACGCCGAGCACCAGCACTTCCGACAGGAAGCCGGCAATCCGCCGGCTCCCCAGATTCATGGCCGCAATGACGTCCCGACCGACCAGCTGATCGGCGGAATACAGATCGGTCAGCTGGGCGCTGGAGGTCCGTTCCCCGAGGGGCCCGAAGTCCACCCAGAGCCGGTACGACGGCTTGCGCGCGCCGGCGTTGGGTTCCGCCCGCACGATGCGCCCGACGCGGAGCTCGAGCGCGGCAAACGCCTCGGCGCCGGGTTCGCTCACAGCAGCTCGCCGCGGGACACCGTGACCGCCTTGCCGCCCAGCTTGACGCGGTCGCCCTGGACGTCCACCCGCACCTCGCCGCCGCGCGCCGAGGCCTGGAACGCGAAGAACGAGGACTTGCCGAGGCGCGCCTGCCAGTACGGGCCGAGGGCGCAGTGGGCGGAGCCGGTAACGGGATCTTCGTTGATCCCGACGGCGGGCCCGAAAAAGCGGGACACGAAGTCGTACGGCCCGCCGGTGCACGCCGCCGTGGCGATCACACCCCGGGCATTCACCACTCGCAGCGCGCGGAAGTCCGGTTCGAGGGCGCGGACCTCGGCCTCGCTGGCCAATTCCACCACATAATCGAACTCCGACTTCGCCACCGCCACCGGGCTGCCCCCGATCGCCGCCGCCAGACCCGCCGGGGCCACGCCCGGCACGGCGGGCTTCGCGGGGAAGTCGAGCTCGATCCACCCGTCGCGCTGCACCGCGGTCAGGACACCGCTCAGGGTGTGAAACCTGGCCACGGCCGCGGGCTTGAGATGCCCCTCCTGCCAGAGGAAGTGGGCGCTCGCCAGCGTGGCATGGCCGCAGAGGTCGACCTCGACCTCGGGCGTGAACCACCGCAGGCCGAAGCCGTCGTCGCCGCGGAGGAGGAAGGCGGTTTCCGAGAGGTTCATTTCGCGCGCCACGGACTGCATCCAGCCGGCGTCCACCTCGCGCTCGAGCAGGCAGACGGCGGCGGGGTTTCCTGCGAAGGGCCGGTCGGTGAAGGCATCGATATGGAAGAGCGAAAGCGGCATGAGGCGAGATCCGGAGTTGAGAGCGGGCTCAGGGGGTGCTGCGGGAATCGTCCACGAAGGCTTCGGCCTCGATTTCGACCAGCATCCTCGGATCGATCAGCCGGCTGACTTCCACCATGCTGGTGGCGGGGCGCACCACCGAGAATCGCTCGCCGTGCGCCCGGCCCACGGCCTCCCATTCCGCCATGTCCGTCACGTACATCCGGGTCCGGACCACGTCGGCCATGGTGGCGCCGGCGGCGGCAAGCGCCCGTTCGATGTTGTCGAGCACCTGCACCGCCTGGGCGTACGCGTCGCCTTCGCCGACGATCCCACCCGTGCCGTCGGTGGCCGTCGTGCCGGAGACGTACACCCAGGGCCCCACCCGCACGGCGCGCGAGTACCCGACGATGGGTTCCCAGGGCGTGCCGCTGGCGATTCGCTGCCGGATCACGCCGGCTTGTCCGCGTGGTGGCAGGCCACCTCGCTTCGCCCGAGTTGATGGAGCAGTGGCCGATCGGTCGTGCAGCGGGCGTTCTTGGCCGGGTGCGGGCACCGCGGATGGAAGGGGCAACCAGAAGGCGGGTTGGAGGGACTCGGCGGATCGCCCGGGAGCACGATGCGCAGTCGCTGCGTCGTGGGGTCGGGCACCGGCACGGCGGAGAGCAGCGCCCGGGTGTAGGGATGCGCCGGGTGCGCGAGCACCTCGGCCGTCGGGCCGGTCTCGACGATGCGGCCGAGGTACATCACGGCGACGCGGTGGGCGATCTGACGCACGACGGCGAGGTCGTGCGCGATGAACAGGTAGGAGATGCCCCGGCGGGCCTGGAGGTCGGCGAGAAGATTGAGTACCTGCGCCTGGACCGACACGTCCAGTGCGGACACCGGCTCGTCGCAGACGAGGAAGGCGGGCTCGACCGCGAGCGCGCGGGCGATCCCGATTCGCTGGCGCTGGCCGCCGGAGAATTCGTGCGGGTACCGGCTGGCGTAGCCGGGGTCGAGCCCGACTTCCTCCAGGAGCCGTGCCACCCGGGCCGGAATCTCGCCGCGGGGCGCCAGGCGGTGAATTTCGATGCCCTCCGCGATGGCGTCGCCGACGGTCATGCGCGGGTTGAGCGAGCTGTAGGGGTCCTGGAAGATGATCTGGATCCGCCGCCGTGCCTGCCGCAGTGCCGCCGCCTCGAGTGCGAAGAAATCCGTTCCCTCGAAGGAAACCGAGCCGGCGGTAGGCGGCTGCAGCCGGAGAATCGTGCGGCCCACCGTGGACTTGCCGCATCCCGACTCGCCGACCAGCCCGAGCGTTTCGGCACGCCCCACCGAGAACGACACGCCGTCCACCGCCCGCACCGGGGGTGCCTTGCGAGCCAGGAATCCCGTGGCCTGGTAGTGCTTGACGAGGTCGCGGACCTCGAGCAGCGGCGCGCTCACGTCGGCACCCCCGCCTCGGCCAGCCAGCAGCGCATGCGGTGGCCGCTCGCGACTGGCAGGGGCGGTGGGTCGTCGGTAGCGCAGCGCGGCATGGCCTGCGGGCAGCGGGGGTGGAAGCGGCACCCGGCCGGCCACGCCGTGGGAGCCGGGACATTCCCGGCGATCGGCGTGAGCCGAGTGACCGGTCCGGCAATCCTGGGCACCGATGCGAGCAGGCCGCGGGTGTACGGGTGCGAAGGCCGGGCGAAGAGCTCGGTGGTGGCGGCCTCCTCCACCAGGCGGCCGGCGTACATCACCGCCACGCGGTCGGCACGGCCGGCCACGATGCCGAGGTCGTGCGTGATGAGCAGGATCGCCATGCCGCGCGCGGCGCGCAGGCGGTCGAGCACCTCGAGAATCTGCGCCTGGACGGTCACGTCGAGTGCCGTGGTGGGTTCGTCGGCGATCAGCAGTTCCGGCTCCGACGCGAGCGCGATGGCGATCATGACGCGTTGCCGCATGCCGCCGCTCAGCTGGTGCGGATACTGGTCGAGCCGTGCGACCGGGTCGGGAATGCCGACCTCCTGGAGCAGTTCCAGCGCCCGTGCGCGCGCCGAGGGCTTCGATACCCGCTGGTGCGCACGCACACTCTCGCTGATCTGGTCGGCGACGGTGAACACCGGATTGAGGCTCGTCATCGGGTCCTGGAAGATCATCCCGATGCGCCGCCCGCGGACGCCACGGAGCGTTGCGGCGTCGAGGCCCAGCAGGTCGGTGCCGTCCAGCCGGATCGTGCTGCTCGGCAGGATCCGCCCGGGCGGAGGCACCAGCCGGAGGAGGGCGAGCGACGTCAGGCTCTTGCCGCAGCCCGACTCGCCGACGAGGGCGAGCAGTTCGCCGCGGGCGATCGAGAAGCTCACGCCGTCCACCGGGTGCGAGGTGCCGGCCCCGGTGGCGAAGGTGATGCGCAGGTCCTCCACTTCGAGCAGCGGCTTCATGCGCTCCGGGGGTCGAGGGCGCCGCGCAGGGCGTCGCCGAGGAGGTTGACCGCCAGCACCGTGATGACGATGGCGAGGCCGGGAAAGATGCTGGTCCACGGCGCCGTCGTGAGGAGGGGCCGGGCGTCGAGGATCATGCTGCCCCATGACGGGGTCGGGGGGCGCACGCCGATCCCGAGGTACGAGAGCCCGGCTTCGAGCAGGATGACGTCGCCCACGCCCAGGGTGGCCGCCACCAGCAAGGGCCCCGCCACGTTGGGGAGCAGGTGACGCAAGATAATCCGTCGGGGTCCGGCGCCGAGCGCGGTGGCCGCGAGCACGAATTCCGCTTCCCGGAGGCGCAGCACTTCCCCGCGCACGATGCGGCTGGTCGCGAACCACCCCGTGGCGCCCAGGACCAGGACGAGTGCGCCGAGCGGCATCTGTTCCCACACCGCCACCAGGAGCAGGAGCAGGAAGAGCCGGGGAATGGCGAGCGCACCGTCCACCGCGCGCATCAGGATGCTGTCCAGCCACCCGCCGTGATACCCCGCGACGCCGCCCACCAGCGCGCCGAGCGTCATCGCGAGCGCGACGGCGAGGCCGGCCACCGACAGGGAGATCTGTCCGCCGCTCACCACGCGAGCGAGGATGTCGCGATTGAGCTGGTCGGTGCCGAAGGGATGCCCCGGGCCGGGGGGGGTGGCGCCGGCCAGCAAGTTCGGCATGGCCGAGGGATCGGGCAGGAGCCAGGGCGCGACGAACACGATCAGGGTGAGCAGAGCAATGAGGATGGCCCCGATGCGGCCGGTTGGGCTCGCGAGCGCGCGGGACAGGAGCCGCCAGAGGGAGCCCGTCATGCGCGGCGAACCCGCGGGTCGAGCGCATAGTACGCCAGGTCGGCGAGGACCCCACCAAGCAGGACCTGCGCCGACACCAGCATGGCGGTGCCCAGGATGACGGGGTAGTCCCGCGCGCCGACGGCGTCGGCGGCCAGGTGTCCGAGGCCGGGCCAATTGAACACCTGCTCCACGAAGACCGAGCCACTGACCAGGATCGGCAGCCACAGGCCGAAGAGGCCCACCACCGGGAAGAGCGCGTTTCGCCAGGCGTGGCGCCAGAGCACCTGGCGCTCCGGCAGGCCGCGTGCGCGGGCGGCGAGGACGAAGTCGAGCCGGAGCACCTCGAGCAGTGCGGTCCGCTGATAGTGCATCACGGCGGCGATGCTCACGGCCGTGAGGGTGAGGGCCGGAAGGATGAGGTGGCGGAGCACGTCGCCGGCCCGCACGAGCCAGGTGGCGTCCGGGCTGAGAAGCGGGTCGTGCATCTGCGCCACCGGCAGCAGCTGAAGCCGGATGCCGAAGTACCAGGCCAGCACCAGCCCGAGCCAGAAGGATGGCATCGCGTAGAGCGTAAGCGAGGCGCGGGTGAGCCAGCGATCAGCCCGGCGGCCCCGGTGCACCGCCTGGAATACTCCAAGCACGATGCCGATCCCAAATGTCAGCAGGAGGACGGTGCCGCCGAGCAGCAGCGAGGCGGGCAGCCGGCTGACGAGGAGGGTGGTGACCGGGGTCGGATAGTGCTCGATGGAGACACCGAGATCCCCCGCCAGCGCGCCCGTCACGAACGTGCGGAACTGCGCGCCCATCGGCTGGTCGATGCCGAAGCGACGGCGGAGCGCCGCCGATTCCTCGGCGGACATCTGCCGGTCTCCCTCCAGGCGCTGGAGGGGGTCGCCGGGGGTGAGGCGCATGAGGACGAACAGGAGCACCGTGACCACCAGGAAGGTGAGCACGGCCTGGGCGGTGCGCCGGAGGAGCCAGCGCGTCACGTCAGGGGACGGGGCCCGGGGACCAGCGCCAGACGGCCGACCAGGGCGCCACGGGAACCAGCTCGACGTTCTTGATGCGATCGGACACGGCCATCGGGGTGGTGGTCGTGAAGAGGAACACGGCCGGCGCATCCGCCGCGATCGTCCGCACGGTTTCCCGATAGAGCGCGAGCGCCTCCTTGCGCGGCGCGCGCAGCGCGAGGGCGAGGAGAGAATCCACCTTCGGATCGCAGTAGTACGCCTTGTTGGAGCCGCCCCGCCCGGCGCAGCTCCAGGTCTGGACCATGCCCGCCGGCGACGGATCCATCGTCGCCTGGCCGAAGTCGAGGTCGAACGCGCCGGCGTTGCGGCGCTCGCCCCAGACCGACCCCTCGAGGCGATTGACCTCGATCCGGATGCCGACCTGGCGCAGCTGTTCCTGTATCTGCAGTGCCAGCACGCCGGCCTGGGCGCTGGGACTCGGGTAATTGAGGCCGAGCGCGAGCGGCTTGCCGTCCTTGTCGAGGACGCCGTCGCCGTCGGTGTCGACCCACCCGCGCGAGCGGAGCAGCGCCCGGGCTCCGGCGGGGTCGGGGGGAGCCGGCTTGTAGCCGGGGTCGCGAACCCACGACATCTGCGGAATCGGGCCCTGGGGGACCGACGCCCACGGCCCGAACGTGGCCTGGACCATTCCGCGCCGGTCGAGCGCCATGGTGATCGCGGTGCGCACCGCAAGGTCGGACAGGATCGGGTGCGGACGCCCGAGGTCGGCCGGGTCGCGCTGGTTGAAGCTCACGTAGCCAACGGAGAACGACGGCATCGGATAGATCCGGATGCGCTTGTCCGCGGCCAGTCGACTCACGGTAGCGATCATGGCCGAGGACTGGAGCACGTCGGCGCTCCCGCTCAAGAGGAGGTTCATCCGCGCCTCGGCATCACTGACCGTCAGGATCAGCACCTTGCGGGGGCCGGGCCTGCCCAGGAAGAACTGGTCGTTGGCGGTGAGCTCGAGCTGTTGCCCCGGTACCCGGCGCACCCAGCGGTACGGCCCGTTCCCGATCGGCGCACTGGCGAACGCCGACTTCCCGAGCGCGCCGCGCGGCACCGTGTCCACGAGGTGCGCCGGCAACGGGGACACGTGGTACACCGCGTCGTACAGCTGTTCGTCGTACGCCTCCTTGAACCGCACCAGGAGGTGCTGGTCGTCGAGGGCGGTCGCCTCGGCGACCAGCTGGAGCAGGAGGGCGCGCTGCGGATCCACGGCCGGGTCCCGGGCCAGGTTGAGCGCCAGCGCGGCGTCCCGAGCCGTGACCGGCACCCCATCCTGCCATCGCGCCCTGGAGTCGAGTTCGAACACCAGGGTCAGCGAGTCGCGCCGGGTCCAGCTCCGTGCGAGCTGCGGGATGAAATCCTTGTCGCCGCTCGTGATGTTGTTCCGGCCGATCCGCGCCAGCGGGAGGAACATCAGGTCCGTGACCGCCATGTTCGCCGCCGTGTTGCCGAGCAGGGTGGGGATCGGGGTCGCCGCTTCCTGCGCCCCGACGATCACCACGGTTTCCTGTCGGGTGTTGGCCTGGGCCGTGGCCAGGGGAACACCGGCGGGGGTGGCGAGCAGGCAGAGGGCGAGGAGAGTTGAGCGGGAGACATGGCGCACGGGCGAACCTCGGGACGGGGGAGTCGTCCGGACTGCTCCCGTAATGTGGCACCGGACGCGATTCCCGCCAACTGTCTGACGGCTTGCTTGTGTCATTGCGAGGAGGGCCCGCGAGGGGCCGACGAAGCAATCCCGGCCGGATTGCTTCGGCCACTATGTGGCCTCGCAACGGCAGAAGCGAGTTGGGTCTGGCGCGGCTACCGTCGCCAGGTCCACTCGTCGCTGCGGAACCGGTCGGCATGCATCATCGCGAGCGCTGCGATCGTTGAGTTGTCGACGGACTCGACGCCCCACTCCCCACCCCAGGCACGGGCGGCGTCGGAAACGGCCGCTGCCACTTCGTCGAAGCCGACCGGGCCGCCGCGCACCTCGGCGAGGGCAATAGACCCGTCGGGCGGCGCCACGCCCTCCGTCACGTCGCTCACCACCTCCTGCGAGCCCCCGAGCAGGAGCGAACCATGCTGCAGCATGGCGCCCTGTTCCCGGAGCTGGGCGCTCCCCACCACCTTCCGGCCCGCCAGCATGACCTCTCCGCCGACCGGACTCGCGAAGCAGGCCCCGGCGTGGAGCGCACTCGCGCGCGCCGGCGGGGAAGCCAGCACGGCAGGGAAGCCGATGGACTGGAGCGCCGCGGCCAGCGCCGCGTGGATCCGTTCATAGGCCTTCGGGAGGGAACCGAAGGTGTCGGCAGGCGCGGCCACGGCGTAGGTGAGTTCATCCGCGTGCCAGACGGCGCGTCCGCCGGTCGGGCGGCGCACGGCATCCAGGCCCAGGCGGTCGATCGCGGCCCGGTCATACCGGCGGAGGGCCGGCTCGTGCCGGCCGAAGGAGAGGCAGAACGGCTCCCATCGGTACAGCCGCAGAAACGCACGGCCCTTCCCGGCCGCGAGGCCGAGGAGGGCCTGGTCTACTGCCATGTTGTGCCAGCCGGGCCGCCCCACCGGATCGACGAGAAGAGTCCAGCGCATGGGCCTCAGGCCCCGTAGCTCTCCACCGGCGGGCAGGTGCAGACCAGGTTGCGGTCGCCGTAGGCGCCGTCCACACGGCCCACGGTCGGCCACGACTTGTGCTCGCGCGTGGCCGCCGAGGGGAACGCCGCCAGCTCGCGCGGGTAGGGCCGGTCCCACGTGTCCGAGATGACCCGCTGCATGGTGTGCGGCGCGTTGGTCAGCACGTTGTTGGTGCGGTCCGCCTTGCCCTGCTCGATGTCGCGGATTTCGCCCCGGATCGAGATGAGCGCGTCGCAAAACCGGTCGAGCTCGGCCAGCGGCTCGCTCTCGGTCGGCTCGATCATGAGCGTCCCCGCCACCGGGAAGGAGACGGTCGGCGGGTGGAAGCCGTAGTCGATGATCCGCTTGGCGATGTCCTCGACCTCGATGCCCGCGCTGGCCTTGAAGGGCCGCATGTCCACGATGCACTCGTGCGCCACCGTCCCGTTCGGGGCGGTGTAGAGGACCTCGAACGAGCCCTGGAGCCGCTTGGCGATGTAGTTGGCGCTGAGGATGGCCACCTTCGTCGCCTCGGTCAGGCCTTCCGAGCCCATCAGGACGATGTACGCCCAGGAAATCGGCAGGATGGACGGGCTGCCCCACGGGGCCGCGGAGACCGCGCCGCTGGCCTGGAGATGTCCGAGGTCCACGACCGGGTGCCCCGACAGGAACGGGGCCAGGTGCGAGGCCACGCAGATCGGGCCCATCCCGGGGCCGCCGCCGCCGTGGGGGATGCAGAAGGTCTTGTGCAGGTTCAGGTGGCACACGTCCGCGCCGATGTCGCCAGGCCGGCAGAGGCCGACCTGGGCGTTCATGTTGGCGCCGTCCATGTACACCTGGCCGCCCTGCTCGTGCACGATGCGGCAGATGTCCTTGATGGACGACTCGAACACGCCGTGGGTGGAGGGATAGGTGACCATCAGCGCCGCGAGCGTGTCCTTGTGCTCCGCCGCCTTCTGCTTCAGGTCGGCGACGTCGATGTTGCCCTTCGCGTCGCTCTTGACCACGACGACGTTCATGCCAGCCATCACGGCGCTGGCGGGGTTGGTGCCGTGGGCCGACATCGGGATGAGGCAGGTGGTGCGCTTGTCGTCGCCGCGGGAGCGGTGGTAGGCGCGGATGACCAGCAGCCCCGCGTACTCCCCTTGCGAGCCCGCGTTGGGCTGCAGCGACACGGCGGCGAACCCGGTGATCTCGGCCAGCGCCGCCTCGAGGTGCCGGAACAGCATCTGGTAGCCCTGGGTCTGCTCCCGCGGCGCGAAGGGATGCAGCCGGTTGAATTCCCGCCAGCTGACCCCCGCCATCTCGGTGGTGGCGTTGAGCTTCATGGTGCAGGAGCCGAGGGGGATCATCGCCGAGGTCAGCGAGAGGTCCCTGGCCTCGAGCTTCCGCATGTAGCGCAGCATGTCGGTTTCCGACCGGTGCCGGTGGAACACCGGGTGGGTCAGGAAGGCCGAGGTGCGCCGGAGCGCCGCCGGGATGGCCGGGTCCGCCTTTGCGCCGATGTCGCTCAGCATGAAGGGGAGGGCTTCGTTGAGCGAGAAGGTGGCGATCAGGTCTGCCAGGTCGTCGAGCGTCACCGTTTCGTCGAGCGCCACGCCGATGCGGTTGGCGCCGATCGGCCGGAGGTTGATCCGGCGGCCCCGCGCGTGGTCCAGGATGCGCGGCTGGGCCCAGGGCTCGACCTCGACGCAGAGGGTGTCGAAGTACGACTGGTGCACGAGGGTGTAGCGGAGCCGCCGGAGTGCCGCCGCCAGGAGCGACGTCATCGAATGCACCCGCTCGGCAATCCGGGTAAGCCCCTCGGGGCCGTGATAGACGGCGTACATGCTGGCCATGACGGCCAGGAGCACCTGCGCCGTGCAGATGTTGCTGGTGGCCTTGTCGCGGCGGATGTGCTGCTCGCGGGTCTGGAGCGCCATCCGGAGCGCCGGGTTGCCGTCCGAATCCTTGGACAGGCCGATGATGCGGCCCGGCAGGAACCGCTTGTGCGACTCGGTGGTGGCGAAGAACGCGGCATGCGGGCCGCCGAAGCCCATCGGCACGCCGAAGCGCTGGCTGTTGCCGATGGCGATATCGGCGCCGAACTCGCCCGGGGGGGTGAGCAGGGTAAGCGCCAGCAGGTCGGTGGCCACCGTCACCAGCGCGCCCGCCTTGTGGGCCGCCTCGCAGAACTTGCGGAAGTCCCGGATGGCGCCGTCGGTGGCGGGGTACTGGAGCAGCGCGCCCACCACGCCCGGCTTGAACTTGAACGTGTCGGGGTCGGCCACCACCACCTCGATGCCCCGCGCCTCGGCCCGGGTCTGCACCACGGCAATCGTCTGCGGATGGCACTGGGCGTCCACCATGTAGACCGGCGTGCCCTCGTGCGTCGTGACCGCCACCGTCATGTACATCGCCTCGGCGGCGGCGGTGGCCTCGTCGAGCAGGGAGGCGTTGGCGATCGGGAGCCCGGTCAGGTCCGCCACGACGGTCTGGAAGTTGAGCAGCGCCTCGAGCCGTCCCTGGGCGATCTCGGCCTGGTACGGCGTGTACGCGGTGTACCAGCCGGGGTTTTCGAGGATGTTGCGCTGCACCACCTGCGGCACGAAGGTGCCGGAGTAGCCCATGCCGATGTAGGAGCGGAAGACCTGGTTCTGCCCGGCGATCCGCCGGAGCTCCTGCAGGACCTCGCGCTCGCTCCGTCCCGGCGCCAGCGCGAGGGGTCGGCGGAGCCGGATGTCCTCGGGCACCACCGCGTCGATGAAGGCGTCCATCGACGGGTAGCCCACCACGCGGAGCATCTGCTCGAGGTCCGCGGGGCGGGGGCCGAGGTGGCGGGACACGAAGCGTTCGGTCTGGGTCAGCCCGGCGATCGGTGAGGCCGGGGTCTTGGCGGGAGCCATGGGGTCACACCCTCTGCGTATATAAGGATGCACGCCCCGTCCGGAGGGGAACGGGGCGCGCGGTCAACTCGGGCACTGCGTCATCGGCCTGTTACTCGCCGATGTGCTTCTTGTAGGCCTCGGCGGAGAGCAGCTTTCCGAGCGCGCCGGCGTCCGACACCCGGAGCTTCACCATGTAGCCGGCGCCGTACGGGTCGCGGTTGACGGCGGCGGGGTCGGCGTCGAGCGCCGCGTTGACCTCCACCACCTCGCCCGCCAGCGGGCTGTACAGCTCGGACACCGCCTTGACCGCCTCGATGGTGCCGAAGACGGCGTGCGCGCCGAACTTGTCGCCCTTCTTGGGGAGGTTCACGAAGACCACGTCGCCGAGCTCGCCCTGGGCGTAGTCGGTGATGCCGACCTGCACGACCGCGGGGTCGCTGGTCTTCTTCACGTACTCGTGGTCGGTGGTGTATTGGAGATCGGCCGGCACGTTGGACACGCGGGCTCCTGGAAAGATTGTCCGGGGCTTGAGGATAGACGGGAATCGGGCCGAAATCAAGCGGCCGCGGCGCGCGCCTCCAGCGCGAGCCAGACGTCGCGCGCGCGCCGCTCGAGCTGGGTGCGGTCGCCGTCGTTGTCGATGACAAACTGGCTGCGCTCGCGCTTGGCGCCGCTCGGCAGCTGCGTGGCAATGAGCCGCTCGGCGTCCTCGCGGGGCAGCCCGCGCATCGTCACCAGCCGATGGAGCCGCGTGGCCTCGGGGGCGTCCACCAGCACGACCGCGTCGTACTCCGCCGGGTCCGAGGCTTCGAAGAGCAGCGGGATGTCGGCCACGATGATCCGGGCGCCGGCAGCGCGCGCCGCGGCCACCAGGGTGTCGCGCTGCGCACGGACGGCCGGGTGCACGATGGCGTTGAGGTCGGAGCGGGCACGGGTATCGGACAGGATCAGCCGGCGGAGGGCCGGCCGGTCGAGCTCGCCGGTCGGCGTCTGGATGGCGGCGCCGAAGCGTTCCACGATCCGGCGGTGCACCTCGGTGCCCGGGCGCTGGAGGTCGCGCACCACCTGGTCGGCGTCGATGATCCCCGCGCCCCACTTCCGGAAGAGGGCCACGACGGTGGACTTGCCGGCGGCGATGTTGCCGGTGAGGGCGACGATCACAGGAGCGCCCGCTGGTCTTCGTCGGCGCTCGGCACCCGGTGACAGTGCCGGCAGCGGGCCTCGTAGCTCTCCCGCCCGCCGACCATGATGGTGGGGGAATCGTAGCGGGCCGGCTTGCCGTCGATGAGCCGCTGGTTGCGGCAGGCCTCGTCGCCGCACACCACGCAGATGGCGCGCAGCTTGGTCACCTGCTCGGCCACCGCCATCAACGACCCCATGGGGCCGAACGGCTCGCCCCGGAAGTCGGTGTCGGTGCCCGCCAGCACCACCCGGACGCCGCGGTTGGCCAGCGCGGTGGTGACGGTCACGATATCGTGGTCGAGGAACTGGGCCTCGTCGATAGCCACCATCTCGGAGTCGGGGCTCACCTGGCGGAAGATCTCGGCGGCGGTGTCCACCGGGGTCGCGTCGATTTCGAGGCCGTCATGGCTGCTGACGCGGTACAGGCCGGCGTAGCGGGAATCGAGGTGGGACTTGAAGACTTCCACGCGGCGCCGCGCGATGATGGCGCGCCGCACCCGGCGGATGAGTTCCTCGCTCTTGCCGCTGAACATCACCCCGCTGATGACTTCGATGGATCCGGGTCGGCTTCCGTGGAACATCCAGGCGGTCTCCACATGCGGGGGACGGTGAGGTTAGCGCGCGTGAGGGGCGGGGTCAAGCGCGCCGCAGTCGCATCCACCTCGCTCCGCTCTTGCGGCGCCGGAGCCCGCCGCGCCATATTGTCGCCGCCCTCTCCCCCGCCAGTGTTGCCGAAGGAGCCCAGCGTGAAGAAGTCGGAACTCGTGGCCGCCGCCGCCAAACGGCTCGGCCTCTCCAAGGCGCGTGCGGGCGACGTCGTGGACGTGTTCTTCGGGACCGAGGGCATCCTGGCGGGTGAGCTGCGGAAGGGCGGAACGGTCCAGATCTCGGGCTTCGGGAGCTTCGAGCCCCGTCAGCGCGGGGCCCGCAACGGGCGCGATCCGAAGACGGGCAAGAGCATCACCATCCGCCCGTCGGTGGTCCCGGCGTTCCGGCCGGGAAGCGCCCTCAAGGCGCTCGTGAACCGCCGGAAGTAGGTGCCCGGCGCTTCGGCGCCGGCGAGGCGGGCCCCCGGTCCACCTTGCACATGATCTTCTTGTTCCGCACCGTCCGCCCGTCCATCCCGCGCACGATCCGCTCCACCTCACCCGCCGGCAACTCGACCAGGCTGTAGGCTTCCTTCAACTCGATCCGCCCGATCATCGACTTGTCCACTCGGACTTCCTTGGTCAGCACCGCCACCAGGTCCGACGCCGTGGTGCCGTCCTGCCGGCCCACGCTGACGAACATCCGCGCCGTGGTGCCGCCCGGCACCGCCTCCGGTGCGGCGGGCGCGGCCATCGGCTGAGCCGGCACCGCGGCCGACACCGGTGCACCGGGTGCGCCTGTCCACAGCTGGTACGTCGCGGCCGCCACGGCCGACGGGTCGTGCCGCTCGAAGAGCGGAGCCAGCGCCAGGAGTCCAGCCCCGGGCACCCCCGCCTCGAGCACCTGCGCAATCGCACCGCGACGACGCGCGGCCTCGTCCTGCGCCGCATCCACCGCGCCGCTGAGCCGCAAGCTCCGACGCGGAGACGCCACGCGCGCCACGTATTCCTCGGCCGCCGGCGGCACGAGGAGGACGACCGGCCCGGCGGCCAACAGGGTCCGCAGCTGCGAGGGTGTGGGCAGGTCGAACGCGATGACCAGGTCGGACGTGTCCACCGCACCGTCGGTGACGACCGCGTCGAGGTCGTGCCCGGCCAATGCGAGCTTGACCGCAGACACGCCGGCACCGTCCAGGCACCAGATCGAGACGCGCGCCGGGTCGAGCAGTTCGGCCACCTCGGCCACCGCCGAGGCCCGGCGGCTCCACGCAACGCTCACGGTCCGCACCGGACCGACCGGGCTGGCCGGCGGCGCCTCCGCCGGCGGGAAACCGACGGTCAGCGACTTCCGCGCGTAGCGCTCGATCACGTCGGCCGCGCGCTCCGGCAGGGCGGTGCAGACGATCCGCTGCGCGTCCTTGTCGAGGTCGTGCATGAGCACGGCCAGCGCCTCGGCGCCGCCCCACGCCTCTGGCCAGGCGAGGACGACGGCGGCGAGCTGGTCGGGCTTCATGGCGGACTGTTCGAGGAGTTGCCGGGCCTGGGCCGGCGTCGCGATAAGCACCTGCGCCTGGCCGGCGCGGAGATGCCGCACGGTGCGGGCCGGGGTGCCGGCCACGACGACACGGCAACCGGGCATGGCGCGCGTGGCGGCCTCGGCCCAGTCGGTGGCGGTATCGGATGTGGTGAGGAGGAGGGCGCGGAGTCCGGGAGCGGGCGCGGCGGCAAGTCGGCGGGCCAGCGCGGCAAGGATGGGCGTGGCGCCGGCCGCGCCGGGCGGCATGGCGATGACGACATTATGGCCGCGCTCGGCGGTGACAGCTGCCTCGGTGAGGTCGGCGGGAGCGGCGAACAGTTCGGACTCGGACACGGGACCCTCGATTGTCAAATAGCCGGCACGCGCCGGGGTCCAAAACTAAGCCCGTGGCAGCCCGGATGCCACCGCGGGCACAGTTGACATCAAGTTGCCGCGTGGGGAGCTTTCGGCTCGACAATTTCCCTCCGCTCCGGACCCCGCAATGGCCGAACCGCTGTCGCTGAACCTGGTGCACCTGAAGCCTTCCGAAACCATCGCGATCAGCGCCGAGACGAAGCGCCGCCGCGCCGCCGGGGAAGAGGTGTTCGACCTGAGCCTCGGCGAACCGGACTTCGACACCCCGCCACTCGTGGCGCAGGCGGGGATCCAGGCCATCCAGAAGGGAATGACCCACTACCCGCCGAATCCTGGCATTCCCGAGTTGCGGGCGGCCATCGCGAAGAATCTCTCGGAGCTGAGCGGCGGCCGTCCGGTCAGCGCCGACCAGGTCCTGGTGAGCTCCGGCTCCAAGCAGTCACTCTTCAATGCCTGCTTCACCCTGTTCGGCCCCAACGACCAGGTGCTCATCCCGGCGCCCGCCTGGGTGTCGTACCCGCAGATCGTGCAGCTCTGCCGGGCGGAGCCGGTGCTGGTGCCCGGCGACATCGAGTGGGGGCTCAAGGTGAGCGCCCGCGACCTCGACAAGCACTCGACGACGCGCACCAAGGGCCTCGTCATCTGCTCGCCCTGCAACCCCACCGGGGCGGTGTACACCCTGGCTGAACTTCGGTCGATCGCCGAGTGGGCCAAGAAGAACGACATCTGGATCGTGGCCGACGAGATCTACCGGCGCATCAACTACGGTGCGCCTGCCGCGCCCAGCTTCCTCGACCTTCCGGATAGCCTCCTGGAAAAGACCGTCGTCGTGTACGGCGCCAGCAAGGCGTACGCGATGACCGGGTGGCGCATCGGGTCCGCGCTGGCCCCGCCCCAGGTGTTCAAGGCGATGGCCGCGCTGCAGTCGCACACCACCACCGGGTCGAGCCACCCCGCGCAGTGGGCCGCGGCCACCGCGTTCGGCGACGAGCGGGTGGAAGCGGATGTGTTGCGGATGGTCGCGGCGTTCCGGGCGCGCCGGGACCGCCTGGTGGCGCGCTTCCGCGCCGAGGTGCCCGGCGTGGAGTTCGTCGAACCGCACGGGGCGTTCTACTTCTTCTTCCGGGTGGACGGGCTCACCGGCCCCGGCGGCGGGGGCAACGCGTTCTGCGAGCGGTTGATGGCGGAGGAGGGCGTGGCGCTGGTGCCGGGGAGCGCCTTCGGCGACGACCGCTGGGCCCGGCTCAGCTATGCGGCCGCCGACAAGGAACTCGACGCCGGCGTGGACCGGATCCTCCGCTTCATCGGGCGGCTCGCCGCCGCCCGCGCGGCGTAGGAGTCCGCTCGCATGAACATCGAGACCCGGGTCGAACCGCTCGACGGCGCGCTGCCCACCGTGGAATGGCGCTGGGACGTCGAGACCGACATCCTCTCCGGCAGCTTCCGCGGCGTGGTGGGGGGCAGCGGACTCGAGGGGAGCGTGGAACTGAGCGACGACGAGGGCTCGGTCGTGGTCCTCGACGTGGCGGGCGGCATGCTCTGCGGACTCGACGTAGTCGTGTGGCCGGAGGTGGACACCGTGCCCGGGCTCGCGCCGCCGGCCGGCGCACGGGCCGGTCGCGTCGTCGTGCCGGGCCGCCCCGCGCGCCAGGGCGTGTCGGCGGTCGAGGTGGACACCACGCTCACCATCTCCGCCACGCCGGACGAGCGGACGGTGCACCTCCGCATCGGGAGCCGCCGCGACGTCGAAGTGATTCGCGTGGCGGATCACCTGCTCGTGGAACTGGACCACAAGCGGCGCCTCGCCGGGTTCTGGCTGACGGAGGTCCCGCCATTCGCCCCGCTCTGATCGGCCGCGTCGTCGCCACGGAAGTCCGGCCCTCCACTCCCCATCAATTCCAGTTCTGGACGGCGCGCGAATCTCCCGTGGGCATCGGCGCGATCGTGCGCGTCGAGGTGCCGGGCCGCGTCGTGTTCGGGGTCGTGACCGACGCCGCGGCCTACGACGACCTGGCCCGCCCGCTGGACGCCGTCACCCGCGCCGGTGGCGTCCCGGCAGCGATCGACCCGGCGGCCTCACGCTCGTCCGAGATCCGCCTCTACACTGCGGCCGTCCTCCGGCAGGACCCCGAGGAGCCGCTGCAGCCGGTGCCGCTGGGCGAGGTCCGCATGGCGACGGACGCCGACGTGCGCCTGGCCCTCCGGATGGACGGCTTCACCGACGGCGATCGCGCCACCGCGATGCCCGTGGGCACCTACGGTGCGGCCGGGCTCTCGGCGCCGGTGTACCTCGACGCCGACTTCCTGCTCGGGCCCGAGGCAGCGCACCTCAACATCACCGGCGTGTCGGGGCTGGCCACGAAGACCAGCGCCGTCGAGTTCTTCCTGACCAGCATCTTCCAGACCTTTCCGGCGCACAAGGGATCGGTCGCGGCGCTCTGCTTCAACGTGAAGGGCCCGGACCTCTGCTTCCTCGACCAGCCCGCCGCCCTGTCCGGCGAGGACACCGCACTCTACGCCCGGCTCGGCCTGGTGCCGCGTCCCTTCGATCCGGTCCGGTACTACGCCCCCTGCAAGCCGGACGGGGTCAACCTGAACACGCTCCGCACCCATCCGGACCTGGCAGATAACACCGAGCCTCTCACCTGGGGGCTGCGCGAGGTGCTGGAGTACGCCGAGGTGGTGCTGAACCGCGACGACCTCGACGCCAAGGCCGACGCGTTCATTGATTTCCTCGCGGACCGGGTGGTGGGGAAGGAGTTCCACGCACCGGAGCTGCAGCCCAGGGACTGGCGGGTGCTGACCTTCGCCGACCTCGAGGCGTTCTTCCGCGCGGTGTTCGATGCCCTGGAGCAGGGGAGCCGGGGGGATGTTTGGCGCACCCACCACATCGCCACCATTCGCAAGGTGCGGAACCGCCTCGGCAACATCACGACCCGCGCCAAGGGGCTGGTGACCGACGATGGCGCCGCCAACGATCTCCCGTGGGGCGGCTTCGAGGACCGCGGCGTGTACGTGATCGACGTGGCGGGGGTGGACCCGCTGGCGCAGGACCTCGTGTTCGCCCGCGTGGTGAGCATGCTCCGCGAGCACCTGGAACGCCGGGACCTCGGCGTGGATCACGTGGTGGTGTTCGTGGACGAGCTCAACAAGTACGCCCCGGCCGACGGCTCCGACACGTATGTCCGGAAGATGCTCCTCGACCTTTCGGAGCGTGGGCGCTACCTGGGGCTCGTGCTCTTCTCCGCCCAGCAGTTCCGCTCCCAGGTGCTCCGGCGGGTGGTCGGCAACGCCGGCACCACCATCTACGGACGGATGGATCCGGATGAACTGGCCACCGCCGGCTACGCGACGCTGTCGCCGGCCATCAAGATCAAGCTCGCCACGCTGCCCAAGGGCGAACTCATGATTCGCCACCCGCACTTCACGCAGCCGGTGTTCGTCCGGTTTCCGCGGCCATGCGTGCTCTCGGGGCGGGAGGGCGTCGAGCGCTTCCCGCCGTCGCCCGACCTGCCGTTCGACGAGGCGGTGGCGCGGCAGCTCCGGACACTGGATCGGGCCGTCTCCACCGAGCGCGTGCGGGCCCTGGTGGACGGGCGCCGGGAAGACGACGTGCGCCGGGCGCTCGCCCGGACGCGTCAGGTCCGCCCCGACGACCCGTTTGCCTACTTCAGCGCGGCGCTCGGCCGCCGGGTGGAGCCCGAACTGGCCACCAGGCGTGCCACCGTCACCCCGCTCCGCGGCACGCCCGACCCGTACAGCTCCTGAGGCCCGGCTGAGGGGCCCGTCGGCGCCTTGCCACCCGCCCGTGGGCGGGCCATTCTCCTACCCGTGAAACTCGCCCACCTCGCCGACCTCCATCTCGGCTTCCGGCAGTACCACCGCCAGACCCCGGCCGGCATCAACCAGCGCGAGGCCGACACGGCCGCAGCGTTCCGCCAGGCGGTGGACGGCGTTGTGGCGGCGCGCCCCGACGTCATCGTGGTCGCTGGAGACCTGTTCCATTCGGTCCGCCCCACCAACGCCGCCATCGTGTTCGCCTTCCAGCAGTTTCAGCGGCTCCGCTCCGCGCTGCCCGGCACGCCGATCGTCCTGATCGCGGGCAACCACGACACGCCGCGCTCGACGGAAACCGGCAGCATCCTCCGGCTGTTCGACGAGCTGGGCGTCGACGTCGCCACCCACGAGGCGCGTCGCTTCAGCTATGAGTCGCTCGGGCTCAGCGTCCTTGCCGTGCCGCACGACGCGCTGGTGCAGGCCGAGCGCCCGGTGCTCCGCCCCGATGGCGGCGCGACGTACCAGGTCCTGGTGGCGCACGGCGAGGTGGACGGTGTCTTCCCGTCGGACCGGTCCGCCGTCGAGTACGGCGGCGCCGTCGTCCGGCCGGAGGAGTTTGCCGCGGGCGAGTGGAGCTATGTGGCGTTCGGGCACTACCACGTGCAAACGCCGCTCGGGCCGCGCGCGTGGTACTGCGGCGCGCTGGAGTACGTGAGCTCGAATCCCTGGGGCGAACTGCGCGACGAGGCCGAGAAGGGTGTTGCAGGGAAGGCCTGGCTGCTGGTGGACCTGGATACCGGGCTCGCGACGGCGCAGCCGATCGTGCCGGCCCGCCGGGTCATGGACCTGCCGCGCATCGATGGGACCGACCGCTCGCCGGAGGAGCTGCAGCCGCTGATCGCCGCCCGGGTGGCGGAAGTGCCGGGCGGCATCGCCAATCAGGTGGTGCGGCTCGTGGTCACCGGCGTGCCGAGGCACGTCGCGCGCCAGCTCGACCATGCCGCCATCCGAGCCTGGAAGGCCGAGGCGCTGCACTTCCAGCTCGACCTCCGCCGTCCGGAGCCGACACGGACCACCGGCGTGGGCGCCCCCGGCCGCCGGCAGACGCTGCCCGACCTGGTGTCGGAATACCTCGGCCGCCGCGCGCTTCCCGCGGGCGTCGACCGCGAGGCCTTCGTGCGCGAGGGCAGGGAACTGGTCGAGGCGGCCGAACGCGAGCTGGTGGAAGACTGATGCAGATCCATCGCCTGCGGCTCGTGAACTTCCGTCAGCACGAGGACACCGAGCTGGTCCTCGGCGCCGGCCTGACCGGCATCGTCGGGCCCAACGGCGCGGGCAAGTCGACGCTGCTCGAGGCCATCGCGTTCGCCATGTACGGGACTCCGGCGGCGCGCGGCACCCGCGAGTCGATCCGCCGGCGAGGTGCGCCGCCCCGCTCCCCGGTGCGGGTGGAGCTCGACTTCGCGCTCGGCGCGCATGAGTTCCGCGTGGTGCGCGGCCTGAGCCAGGCCGAACTGTTCCAGGATGGCGACCCGGCGCCGATCGCCAACAGCCTGGGCGCCGTCACCGAGAAGCTTTCCCGCCTCCTCGGCATGACCCGCGCGGAGTTCTTCAACACCTATTTCACGGGGCAGAAGGAGCTCGCGGTGATGGCGGCCATGTCGGCGCCGGAGCGCGCGCAGTTCCTGTCGCGCGTGCTCGGGTTCGAGCGGCTCCGGGTGGCGCAGGACCGCCTGAAGGAAACCCGGAGCGAGCTCCGCGCCCGCCTGGCGACGGTGCAGGCGACGCTGGCGGACGCCGGGCAACTGGAGGCGGAGGAGCGGCGGGTGGCGAGCCTCGTGGCCGCCGCGGGGGAGCGCGAGGCGGTCGCTCAGGAGGCGTTGCGGCTCGCGGCGACGCGGCTGACCGAGCTGGCGCCGCGGTGGGACGCCCTGCAGCAGTTGCGGGGGCGGCTACAGTCGCTGGAGGGTGACCTCCGGGTGGCGGAGCACCAGGTCACGACCTCGCAGGAGCGGACCCGTGATCTCGACCGCCAGATCACCGAGGCGCTGCAGGCCCAGGCGCACCTGGCCGCGCTCAGCGAGGAGCTGGCGCCACTCCTCCCGCTCCGGGCGGAGCACGAGGCGCTGCAGCGGCTCTACGCGGCCTCGTCGCACCGCGCCGCGCTGCACGCCAGGCTGGAGGCGGCCCGGGCCAACCTGGCGGAGCTCGACCAGCGAATCGCGGCGCTGCCGAGTGCGGAGCAGCTGGAGGCCGCGCGCGCGGAGGCGGCCGCGAGCCGCGCCGCATCGGTGGCGCTCGCCGAACAGGTCGAGGATCGCCGCACGGCGTGGGTCCGCGACCTCCAGGACGCACGGACCAAGCGCCAGTCGCTCCTCGATCAGTACCGGGACCTGCAGGAGCAGCTCGACCGGATCACGGCGGCCGGCCAGGACGGCGCCTGTCCGACCTGCTCACGTCCACTGGGTCCCGATTACAAGCCGGTGCTGGCGGTCCTCAGTCGCCAGGTGGAGGAGGTCAAGTTCAACGGCCACTTCTACCGTCAGCGCATCGAGCAGTTGCAGGATGAGCCGGGCGAGCTCAAGGAGCTCGAGCGCCAGCGGGTGGCGGCGGAATCGGCGGCGGAGACGGCGGCCGCGGCGGCGAACCGTCTCGAGGCCCCGCTCCGCGACGCGGCCGCCCTCCGCGAGCGGCGCGTGGCGCTCGAGGGGACGATTGCGGAGCTCCAGGCGTCGTTGACCGTGGCGGAGGGTACCTACGATCAGGATCGGCACCGGGAGGTGCAGCAGGCCCTGGCGGTGCTGGAGCCGAAGGCGCTCGAGGCGGAACGTTATCGGGCGCTGGCCGACCGGGCCGCCCGGCTGGCGCCGGAGCTCCTGGCCGCGGAACAGGCGGTGTCCGCGCGCGAGGAGGCGCTCGCGGCGCTCCGGCGCCAGCACCAGGAACTGGGGTTCTCGGAGCCCGAATTCGAGGAGGTGCGCGGCCTGATGGCCGCCGCGCTGGAGGAGCAGCGCCGCGCCGAGCTCGGCGTCATGGAGGCGCGCGGCGAGCGCGCCACCGCCGATGAGGCCGG